>DJAA01000066.1:75367-83635 GCA_002428085.1 Sulfurimonas sp. UBA6014
TTTGTTTTACTGTGGAACATCAGCAAATCCTAAACCTCTTTAGGATTTATAAACTTTTCACTTTTTTTTATTTTTTCCCACAACTCTTTGTCTGCCCAGTCGTTTACAATATCGTGCGAAAAAATAATCTCTTCTAAGGCAATGGCGCCCATAGTTTTCGAGTATGCATCTTCTTGAAAACCCTGCGCATACCCCGTATCTGTTTCATGGACGATGACGCTATGAAGCTTTACTTCTTTTTCGCCGTTTACGGTAGTTGTTAATTTTAAAAGCGCGTCTATCATGACAAAAAGAACTCTGCAAAATTGTTCGGCTGAGGGGGAAACGGGAAGTTCTACCCATCTTGCGGAGTGTTTTTTCATCTCCTTTATGTACTCTTTATCATCTGCGCTCCAAAGAGCTATGGCGTGGTCAAAACTCTCAACAAGCGCTTTGATATTTTGTTTCATCAGTCCAAAATCAAAAACCATTTGTCCGTTATCTAAAAAGTTAGACTCAAAAAGAAGTTCTACTTTATAAGAGTGTCCATGAATGGATTGTTTGCATTTGATGCTTGAGCATCCTCGCACAATATGGGCATTTTCAAATTTAAAAAGTTTTCTTATTATCATCACTAAACCCCTTTATTTCTGTCCCAAACGCGTATGTGAAGTCTATCGCTAAAGTTATAGCCTTTGGCTTTACAAAACTCTATCAGCGGCTCGGTATTTCGCTCTACTTCTTCTTTAGAGCCACCTAGCGGCATACAATACACCTTTGTTTTTTGGGAGTGGATAATTATACTGTCTATTTCTTCTTCTAAACTCAGGTCTATAGAATCGGCATCGATGCTAAATTTGAAAAAAGCTTCTTTGGCATTTGAGGCAATGTTGTAAATAACGTCGCCTCTGACTCTTTTATGAAAGGGCTCGTTTGAGTTTGAAAGCTTCACCGAAAGTGCAAAAATACACTCTTTATAAATAGGGTATTTCTCAAAATCTATATCCAAAGAGCCGTTGGTCTCAAACGTTATTTGATGCCCTTTTATATGCAGAGCATTTAAAAATTCTATAAAAATTGCATCATTGCCGTAAATCAAAGGCTCTCCTCCTGTGAGAACGATGTCTACGTTTGTCGGCAGTTCATAAAGCGCTAAAACATTTAAAAGTTCATGCGCATTTTTTATAGGAATCCAGTTTTGCGCAAAATGCTCTTTGTTTACGGCATACACAGTATCGCAGCCCAAAACTACCACTCCGCTTGGTGCTTTTTCTTTACAGCCAAAACCTTCACATCGCATATTGCAGCCGCCAAAACGAAAAAAAAGCGACGGCGTGCCCGTATAGCGCCCTTCCCCTTGAATGGAGTAAAAATGTTCTACTAAATAGAGCACAACTCAACCACCCGTTTCATAAAATGCGCGAGATGAAATTTCTCCATCTACTCCGCCCCAGCGATTTTTTTCAGGTTTTGTTCTGACAACTTCTTTAAGCACGAGTGCCGCACCTTTAATGTCCCCTTTTTTAATCGCCTCGCGGATACTCATGGCCTCATCAAAATACAAACAAGGGATAAGATTTCCCTCGGCCGTGAGTCTGATACGGTTACATTTTTTGCAAAAATCATCTTCATAAGGTTCTATAATTCCAAATTTGTACCCGTCTTGCATCGTATAATAGTGTGAGGGTGATGAGCCGTCAAACCCATTATCTTCAAACGTGTATTTATTTCGTAAAATCTCTAAAAGCTCATGAGATTTCATCCCACTGATATTTGCCTTGGCATGGGCGTTTTCCATGTATTCAATAAAACGCACACTCATGCCACGCTCTTTACAAAACTCTAAAACATCAACAATCTCATCTGCGTTCATCCCCTTCATGGGAACCATATTTACTTTTATTTTGAGCCCAACTTTTAAAGCTTCTTCCACACCTGCGAGGACATTTTTGAGGACATCTTTGCCAGCAATCGCCTGAGCAACCTCAGGTTTAAGCGTATCAATCGAGACATTAATCCGCTTAAGTCCTGCATCTTTGAGTTTTTGTGCAACCCCTTTGAGCAAATAAGCATTCGTCGTCATCGCCAAATCTATGCTTGGCTCATAATCATAAATCATTTTTATAAACTTGTCCAAATCTTCACGAAGCAGAGGTTCACCGCCCGTAATTCGGATTTTTTTTACACCCTCGTCTATAGCTATTTTCATAAATTCAAACAGCTCTTCAAAAGACAATAAATTTTCTTTTGGAACCCATGAAAAAGGTTTTTCAGGCATACAATACTGACACCTAAAATTGCACCTCTCAGTCACCGAAACCCGAAGGTAATCAACGACTCTCTCATAGCTATCAATCAGCATCTACTTTGCTCCTCTTATTTTGCGGTTATTATATCTCTTTGAGTTAAAAAAAAATTGATTTATATCACGCTATAAATAAATAAAGTTTGTTTAATTATTTATGTTGAACACTTTTTATTTAGCTTCAACAACAATGGTGCCGCTGAGGAAATCATGGAGGGCTCTTTTATCTTTTCTATACAATGGAATGAGTAAACCAAGAAGCGTACTAGCTGCAAATAAAAAGGCGACAAAACGAAAAAAAGCTCTTAAAAAAGAGAGTTTTTTATGTGTTTTAAAATCTATCACTTTTAAAGCGTACGCCTTTTTGCCAGGTGTTTGAGCAAATTTCCACAGAAGAATTGCGTAAATAAAACCATACAGGATAACGGCGACAAGCGGAGCCATTTGAGAAGATTGGAAATCATCTTTTCCATTCATGACACCATATGCTATAAGGTAAAGAATCGGTGCATAAATCATAAACATATCTGTGATAAATGCTTTAATTCTTGCAACATAACTTGCATATAAAACGGTTGGCATATCACTTTTAAGGGGATTATTTTTAATTGATTGCTTTCTTAGGTCTCTGAATCTCATAAAAAGATTATATCAGATGAAAAATTAAAGTAGGTAGGAAACGAAACGCTTTGACTCCAAAGGAGTCAAAGCTTTAGTCGCCTCAACAGCATAAGCGAGTAAAAAGAGTGTGTTCCTTCTAACGACTCCTAGTGTAAGTCTTTCCAGACTTTTCTTTTCCAAAGAAATGCAAAGAGTGCAAAGATTACAATGTAAATCATGACACTCATACCAATTTCTTCTCTTTCATGTCTTTTTGTATCGCCCGCATCTTGTAGGTATTCTATAACTTTTTCTGCGGCTTCTGGTGTTACACCTACACGTGGCATAGCAGTTCCCTCAAGTTGACTCTGAGGATTTTCGATAAATGTACTAACATAATGCTCACCACGAGAACGGATATACATACTCAAATCTGGTGGAGTTTTACCCATATATGCTTTGAGTGAATCTTGATACTCTAGCAATTTAATATCAAACGCTAAAGAATCTTTTTTATCTTTAAAGTTTGGTTTTGCCCCTATTGGAGTCCAGTTTTCATAACTCACCGCATGGCATCTGCCACAAGCATTTTCAAATGCCATAATCGGTGTCACTTCTTCAGCTTTTACGGCGATAGACTGTAGATATGCAATCATGTCTGCAATTTCTTGGTCTATATCTCCACCAGCTCCATAAAATGGCACCATTGGATGCATTTTACCTGCATCAGCATCGAACTTATGCTCAACCATAAGTGCATGTGCTGGGTTTTTTATCATAGCTGCCAAAAATTTAGGATCATAAATAGCACCAGCATTACTAAGGTCTGGCGGATTCACGCCATAACTCGCAGCAGCCATTTGAGGCTCCATTGTAGCTGGCACTTTTACAACATTTATTGAGTGACATCCCGTACAAGCACCAGCACCCATAACAAGTTCTTGACCACGAGTTACATCTCCTTGCTTTTGAATAGCTGGAAGATCAGCATAAGCAAAGCTCTCACTTTCAACATGCTTGTGCATTTGTGAATGCGCGAAAGGCTCTACAAGATAGTAAGTTACAAGTGTGAAGAAAACAACTACAGCTAATATTAATGGTTCTTTATTTTTCATTTTCTCTCCCTTACACTTTTTTTTCAAACATTGTGATTATAGGAAGTAATATCCATAAGCCGATAAATGTTAATGCCGCAACTAAACCGATAGTACTGAAAATACCTGAAGGAGGGAGTTTTCCCATCGCAGTCAACACAATCATATCAAGCAACATAGCCCAAAACCATATTGCAAAGAGCCCACGACGACTTGCAGGGACTGTATTTGGACTTCTGTCTAGCCATGGCAAGAGGACAAAAATAACTTGTGCAAAACCAAAAGCCATAAGACCAATATCGGTAGAGAACGGACGTAAAATCTCATAAGACCATAAGAAATACCACTCAGGATAAATATGTGCTGGAGTTTTAAGACCATCTGCTGGATCAAAGTTCACTGGATCCATCGCAAAACCATAATGGTAAAATACTAAATAGAAAAAGAAAATCAAATAAATTCCCACAACCATCATGTCTTTAGATAAAAAGTCATTTCCAAATCTCATAACTTTTGAGCCTACTTTATCGCCTGCTAAATATTTTTTAGATTCTGCGTCAAAATCTATCTCTTCACCATCTTGGTTGTTTACGTGTGGAATACGAAGAGCCGCGAAGTGAAGCCCGATAAGTCCTAAAATTGCCAATGGAAGAAGAAGCACGTGAAGCATAAAGAAACGAGACAAGAATGCTTGAGCAGGAACATAATCTCCACGAATCCATTCAACTAGGAAATCTGCATGTAACGAACCACCAGAGAAAAGATTTGTGATAACCATACCTGCCCAGTAAGACATTTGTCCCCATGGAAGCATATAACCAGAAAATGCTTCTGCTGAGAAAGTGATGAAAAGAAGCATGCCAGAGAGCCAAATCATCTCACGGCCTTTTTTATAAGAACCGTAATAAATGCCCGTAAACATGTGAATATAAATAATCAAAAAAACAACTGATGCAGCAACACCATGCACGTGTCTCCATAACCAGCCAAAATCGACATCTCTCATGATGGTGTAGTTTACGCTATAAAATGCCGTATCAACATTTGGTTGATAATACATCAATAAAAATATACCTGAAACTAAAAGGAGCACGAAGGTAATCATAAGAATAAGACCCATCGCCCACAAAAAGTTAATGTTTTTAGGAATCCAATACTCAGACGCCATAACCTTTTCCACTTTTTCGATTGCTAAACGTTGGTTTAACCAATCTTTTACACTTGTTGCTTTTGTAAAATGTGCCATTTTTTCCCTTTTTTAAAGTGTTATACCAGTTTCTTTCATCTTCATGTACTCAGGACCTGCTTCGCCGAGAACCAACAAATTTCCATCTATCTTAAATGGAGGAATATCAAATCCTCGTGGAGGCGGAGCTTTTGTCACATCACCAGAGAAGTCAAATTGACCACCATGGCATGCACACAAAAAGCCTTCTTTGCCTGCATCATACGCAGGAATACAACCAAGATGTGTACATAAACCAATACTCACCATGTAATGTGCACCACCTATAACAATGTCACGAGCTTTTTGTTTCTCTGTTTGCTTTGCAACCATTTCCGCTGTTTTTTTCAAAACAAAGATAGGCTTGCCTCTCCATTTTTCAGTCACTAATTTATTTTCTTCATATATTGACATATCAAGAGTAGTAAAACCCGCCGCTTTAACACTTGGAAGTGGATCCCAAGTCCTTTTCATAGCGACTAATGAACCCACAGCACCCACTGCTGCAACAGCACCAAATGCTTTACCCATAAAACCTCTACGGCTATTTTCTTCCATATTTGCCCACTTATTGTGAAATTTGTAGCTTATTATATACCAAACATCTTTTAATTAATTATTAATTTAAGTTTTCTTTTATAAAATCTGAAATTTTTCTGCTGTTTTGTTGCAATTTGTAATAATCAATATTATCTATAGTTTTAATAATCAAGTTTAAATGATTTTTGTCGAACTCTTTAACGACTGGAATATGGAAACTCTCAAAAAGGGGAATGAAATCAGTCGTATAATTTTCTCTTTGAATATAAATTGGTTTGCCCCCGCTTGCCAAACTCTCAAGAGTCGCTTGAGGGGAAGCTGTGATGAAAATCTCAGTTTTTTTAATGGTCTCTTCATACGCTTCAAAATCGTGCGTGCGTTTAAATATCTTTTTTAAGTGCGCTTCATAATCTAAAAAATAGTAAAAACCCAGTTGCAAATCGGGTTCTAAACCCTCAAGAAAAGCTAAATTTTTCTCCAAATCTTTCTCATAATCATCATCGCCAAAAAAATAAGCTATTTTGATAGTTTTAGCCGTTTGCTCAAAAAAAGTATCATCCACTGCATACCCTTGACAAATACCTTCATCTTCTAAATAAGGGGAGATAAGAAACTCATTTTCCTCTTTTATATCTTCTTGTAAATCACTTATTCTTATAAAAGTAGAAAAATATTTTCTCATGTCCTCGAGCATAAAAGGGTTGGCTTCTTTTGAGTCAAAAATAAGCTTATCGCCGCGATGAGCGATTTGGGGTATGTTTCTCACAACATCTATGCCAACGCTTTTTTCTACCCCAAAATCTCTAGCGATTTGGGCTATGCGAAAGTCGGAACAAAGCAGAGTAATGTCTAAGTCGTCCAAAGAGCGAATAATAGTCGTCGCGCGTCTAAAGCGGTCTAAACCGACTCTGTGACCAGTGTGAACATAATAAAAAATTCTCATTTTAAACCTTTTTTTTGCCCATTTTTATATAAATGTGCAGTATTTCGATAGCCGCAGGCGTAATGCCGCTGATAGCAAGAGCTGCTTGAAGTGTCGGAGGATTAAAAGCTTCCAGTTTTTCTACTATCTCTCTGCTGAGTCCACTGACGATTTTAAAATCAAAATCTTGAGGAATTTCGATTTTAAGATACTTTTTCATCTTCTCAATCTCATCACTTTGCTTTTCGATGTAACGGGCATATTTAGCCTCTACAAGTATCTCTTCTTGGATGTAAGGGTTGTACATGGCTAACTCAGGCACGAGTTGCACCATCTTTTGAACGTCAAAACTTTTTCGAGCAATAAGCTGTTGCGCTGTAGAGATATCTTTTATCGCCACCTCGTCCATACTCTCAAGCAAAGCAATAAACTCTTTATTTGGGGTAAAGGTAGTCTCTTCTAAAAGCTTTGCTCCAGCTTGTATTTGGTCGTTTTTGAGTTTGATTTTCTCATACGTTGCATCATCTATGAGCCCCAGCGCATGTCCATAATGTCCCAATCTTGTATCGGCAGATTCTTCACGAAGAAGCAGTCTGTACTCTGCACGGGAAGTAAACATTCTGTAGGGCTCGTTTGTCCCTTTTGTCACCAAGTCGTCTATAAGAACGCCGATATATGCCTCATCACGTCTTAAAACCAAAGGCTCTTTGCCTTGCAAAGAGAGTGAAGCGTTAATGCCTGCCATGATGCCCTGTGCAGCGGCTTCTTCATAGCCTGTTGTGCCGTTAATCTGACCAGCAAGATAAAGCCCTTTGATTTTTTTTGTCTCAAGCGAATGTTTGAGCTCTCTAGGGTCGACAAAATCGTACTCTATGGCATAACCGTAACGGACTATTTTAGCCTGTTCCATACCGACCACGGAGTGAATCATTTGTCGTTGTACCTCAGGCGGAAGCGAGGTACTTAAGCCGTTTATGTAGCACTCGGTATTATCCATGGTTTGGGGTTCTATAAAAAGATGGTGTCTCTCTTTGTCGGCAAACTTGCTTACTTTGTCTTCTATGCTTGGGCAGTAGCGTGGGCTTTTGCCTGCTATTTGACCCGTAAAAAGAGGCGCTCTGTAAAAATTGGATGCGATGATGTGATGTGTCTGCTCATTTGTGTAAGCAATGTAGCAAGGGAGCTGTTTTTTTGTCCTTTGAAACTCCTCACGATTGGTGCGAAAACTAAAAGGGTTTGGAAGTGCGTCGCCATCTTGTTCTTCCATGACTGAAAAATCTATAGAAGAGCTGTCAACCCTTGCACAAGTCCCTGTTTTGAGCCGCCCCATAGTTAAACCACAATCATTTTTGAGCGAATCACTCAAGCCGACACTTGTTTGTTCCCCAAAGCGACCCCCTATTTGCTGCACTTCACCGATGTGAATAACACCTTTGAGGAAGGTTCCGCTTGTGATAATAACTTTTTTGGCACTGTACTCGTTGAGCAGGTCGGTTTTCACACCCCTCATCATCCCATTTTCTACGATTAGCCGCTCAACCATCTCTTGGGCCAAGTCAAGATTTTTGGTGCTCAAAACAGTATTTCTAGCGATGATGCGGTT
>DJAA01000066.1:83732-83856 GCA_002428085.1 Sulfurimonas sp. UBA6014
GCCAAACCGCCCACTGCAGGGTTACAACTCGTAGCACCAACATTTTCAGCAAGCATCGAAATCAGCAAAGTTTTATGCCCCATACGAGCACAAGCCAAAGAGGCTTCTATCCCCGCATGACCGC
>DJAA01000060.1 GCA_002428085.1 Sulfurimonas sp. UBA6014
TGTCTTTGAGGACTTTGTATTTCAACTTAAAATCCTACAACTAGGCATGTAATCTCTGCGAAATGCTCTCTTCAACAAATCGGTTGAGCGATACCCCTTTTCGCAGAGCTTCCTCATACGCCGCTTTGTGTAGTTCAGGTTTAATACGAATGTTAAAAACCCCTTTAAATGGCTTTTCAGGCGTGATTCCCTGTTCTTGGCATGTTTGTAAATAATCATCTACCGATTCTTGAAATGATTGCTCTAACTCATGTGCATTATCGGCTTCAAATGTCACAACTGAGCGAATCATCTCTATCTTACCCCAAAATATTTTATCTGTTTGCGA
Source organism: Sulfurimonas sp. UBA6014 (assembly GCA_002428085.1). Classification (GTDB taxonomy): domain Bacteria; phylum Campylobacterota; class Campylobacteria; order Campylobacterales; family Sulfurimonadaceae; genus Sulfurimonas. The sequence continues at coordinate 329 of DJAA01000060.1, forward strand.
ATAGTGTAATGAACCGATGTACCCTTTATAATTAAGCGTTTCCATGTTCTAATCCTTTTAATAGTGCTTGAACTTCTCTCACAACATACTCTTTCAAAATATTGCTCGGGTGAGGTTTATGAATACTCAGCACGAGTTGTTTTGTAGGATGAATAAATTTTACCCGTGAACCATTCCCCTCTATTTTGTTAAAACCATAATGATTCAACAGAGTTTCAAGCTCATTAAATGTTAAATCTTTTTTAGGAGGAACAGCGGTAAATTTATTGAAAAGTTTCTCTTGTTTTGCCATGGCATAATAGTACCATATTTTAGTTACAAAAGAAAAAATTAAGGAGATTTTACAGATACAAAATGTTGATAATTTACTATTCTCGCAAAAGCGAGAATTTTGAAACTTTTAGAGGATGAATTCTGATAGCTTTTGTAATAAAAGAGTGTTTTTTTCTTCATCATCTAAAATGTGCTTTACACGACTTAAGGGCTTGTCGGGATAAATTTTATAAAATTCTTCCGCAGGGAGTGCCTCGTCATAATAGTGTACCGTATCAAGGTCAAATAGAAAATATCCGTGATACTCAATGCCGTTTACAACTCTTGGTTCTTCTAGTTTGCAAACCTTCAATAGTTCAGATTGGGCAATAATATGTTGTTCATACTGAAATAAAACAATTGTACCTATCTCCGCCACAATTGGGCTACTTCGGTAATAAAATTTGCCGTTTTTTTCTTTTAGCCCATATTTAAAATAGCATTTAGTGTCGCAGTTGTCAGAGAATTCTTCTATTGATAATGGATAAATACGAATAGATTTAGTCATATTAATCTCTTTCATCTTAAACCAAAAACTTCAGCATAAAGCTTGCTATCATTTGTTTTTGATAGGTTGTAAGTTATATCAGTTTTATTGCCATTGGTATAACTGATTTCAGCCGCACATTTGCTTTTTTCAAGCTTATTATCCATACTTTCAGTGCGAATATTTGTAAGTGTTGGTGCTGCTTCGCTGTATCTTTTATCAATAATTGCTGCTGCTGCTTGAGTGTCTTTTGAAATTTGTTTCAATTGAGCATAACTAAATCCAAGGGCTAAAGCAAACTGATTCTTTATTTCACTCTCAGTAATTTCCATCACAAGTTTTTTTGCATCACCATTGTCACATTCTATAGCACTTTTACCACATCCCGACAACACCAAAGTTGCACCAACACTAATCATCGCCATTAAAACTACATTTTTCATTTTCAATCTCCTATTGTTGCTATAGATGCATTTTTATAAACTACATCATTTTTAAATTTTGGGATTAATCCCAAACTAATGGGTTCTGCCTCGGTAATAGTTCGAAATTTAAATTTCCAGTTATCACTTACATCTAAAGAGTTGATTTTTTCTAATAGTTCCACTTCATATCCTTTTTCACATTATTTAATAATTCACCATAGTGAATTGCTTGAATATTCTACAATCTATAAGCTTATATTAAAATTACACTGTAGTGAAATCAATAAATGAATTTAGAAATCGAAATATCAGAATTAGAGATAGAAGCTATGTATCGTCGTATTGGTTTTAATGTAAAAAAATTGAGACAAGAAAAGGGATTGAGTCAACTACAACTTGCCCTTGCTATAGGTCAAAAATCAGTTTCTACTGTTGCAAAAGCTGAAATTGGTGTAGAAAATAAACATTTTAATCTTGAACATTTATATAAAATTGCGAAAGTGTTAGAGATTGATATGAGTGATTTTATCGAGATGGACTAATAGAGTGAAGCGATAACTCTTGTATCTCATTTACTGAAACAAAGAGTTACAAAAGAGTTTAAAACCGTGCAGTCATAGAATCTACTTCATCCCATGTGAGAGCAGGTTTTTGGTTTGTGATGATGTGTGCAACATAGCGTGCAAACATATCTGTTTCAATATTGACTTTTGAGCCTTTTTTATAGTTTTTAAAGAGTGTTTCTTTCATGGTGTAGGGAATGATGGTGAGTCTAAAAACCGTTTCTTTCACATCATTGACCGTTAAGCTTACGCCGTCAATCGTGATAGAGCCTTTTGGGACGATATAGGCGATGAATTTTTTCTCAACTTCTATGAAAACATCGTAAGAATTTCCGTTGTTTTTAATCTCTTTAATAACCCCGATAGTATCGACATGCCCTTGAACCACATGCCCCTCAAATCGCTCACCCATCATCATAGCGGGCTCTATGTGCACCTCGTTTTTGTAGTTTTCTATGGCTAAAAGTTTTTGGCTCTCAGGGGAGAGTTCCACACTAAAACCATCCCCTAAAACTTTTACAACCGTCAAACATGCCCCGTTTATAGCGATGCTATCGCCGATGTTTGGCTTATATTTTGCACGTATTGTAAGCGAACTTCCGACGAAACTTTGAACAGTTGCGATTTCTCTTATGAGTCCTGTGAACAAGTGTTTCCTTTTTTTATTTTTTAATTTATGCTGTTTTTGGATGTGTGGCTTTAGCCTCACTAAAAGTTAAAGGTGAGGCTGAAGCCACACATCCAAAAAGAATGAAATACTAAAATACAATCTTCCCCTCTTCTTGGAGACTTTGTATAATCTTTTTTGCTTTTTCATGACCCTTGTAGGCGGCTTTTCTGCAGTAGTCTAGGGCGGTGTCGTTGTTCATTTCACAGCCTATGCCTTGGTCGTACAAAAGTCCTAGGTTGTAAAGTCCCTCAGGTAAACCGCCCTCTGCGGCTTTTTTAAAACAGATAAAACATCTCTTCTCATCAAGAGGCACTCCATGCCCGTCTTTGTAGAGAACGCCAAGATTGTTAAAAGATTCAAGATGCCCGCGCTTTGCCCCTTCTTCATACCAAAAAGCAGCCTCGCTGAAGTTTTGCAAGCAGCCTAAGCCGCGCTCTAACATGAGCGCCACTTCATACATGGCGGGAGGAACTTCGCGAATTGCCGCTTCCATAAAAAGTTCATATGCCTTAAACTGGTCATGAGCGACTCCGCCTGTGCCGCTTGTGTAAAGAATAGCTAAGTTAAAAAGAGCATAAGGCTGTTTTGCTTCTGCTGCTTTTGTGTAAAGCGCTAAAACTTTTGTCTCATCTTTTTGGCATCCTTGCTCTTTTTGGTGCATAAAGGCTAGAGATGTTTGCGCATCAGGATTGCCTTGTTCTGCAAGGGCAGAGTAGAGTTCGTAAGCCGTTTTAAAATTACCTGCATTATATGCATCATGAGCCTTTTGCAGCATTATTTCACCCCGTTTTCAGTCCGTATGGGCTGTCTAAATGTTGTTTGATTTCCTTTTGCAGCAGCTTTTGCTTTTTTGATTTTTTCGAGTAAATTCTCTTTCGTGTTGAGACGGTCTTCTCTTATTTCATGCTCGGGACTCCCATCGATTTTTTCATCATAGACTAGTATCTCAGGGACGTAATCTTTAAATAACTCTTTTGTGTTTATTTTTTTCATTTTTTTCTCTTTGAGTGCTAATTTAAGTTCTTTTGTATATTTATGAACCTTGTGTCCCCATATATATCTACAAAAAAATTTTCATTGTAATATGCACCTACACCTTTCATGCAATCTCCTTTTTTATTTTTTGGGCAGCAAGTAAAAAATTTTTTTCATCTATTTCGTAAAGTTTCAAGAGCCTTAGGGCATCTTCTGTGTTGGCTTCGTCTAAGATTCCCTCGATTCCAATGGCAACGCAGAGTATATGTAAAATCTGCTGCGGATAGTTTTGGGGCGTAGATATACCATAAATCAACTCTGTAAAGTCATCATCAAACTGCCACTTCTTAAAAAGTGCTGAGGCGATTTGGTAGCTGTCTGCACGAAACAAAATCTTTTCTGCTTTGGTTATTGTATTGTGCTTGGCTAAATCGATGAAATTTTCAGACAAACGGCTTTTTAAAATTTGGTTTGCCGTTACAATTTTTCCACTCTCCATCAAAAAAACAGCAGAAGATAAAGTTTTTAAGTCGAGTTTTTCGTCTTTGAGCCATTCATGAAGGAGCCGCACTCTCAAGATACAAATAGCGTCAAACATCTCTATGGAAATCTTATAAGGTGATAAATCAAGAGGAAAGGATTTTTTCAAAACAGTAGCCATGATGATGCCACGAATGACAGTGGTACCTAGAAGTGTCACGGCATGACTGATGGAGGTGACCTTTGTTTTAAGCCCATAATGTGTAGAGTTTACAAGCTTGAGGATATTGGCGGACAAAAGAGGTTCTTCTTGAAGAAGATGCACCAGTAAGGGAGTATTTACCTCTTCCATGGCAAATAACTGCTGCATTTTTTGTATAGCAGAGGGTAGATTTGGAAAAGAGTCGGGAATCATGATGCTAGGCATTGAGACTTTCACTGATAACATCACAAATAAGAGTCGCATTTTTTTTGTTAAATACGCCGACTATATTGCTTGATTCTTGAAGATGTTCGACGATTTTAAAATCATCTTCAGCCGAAATAATATACACAGGGGTTTGGATTTTTTTGCCCTCCATAAAATAAAGAACTTCGGAGCTAATCCCGTCAATAAGGAAGAAGTCAAGTATGATTTTGTCATAACTATTTGTCTCTAAGAGCTCTTTTGCCTTGTTGATGGAGTTGGTGACTGTGATGTCAAAATATGGCTGAAGTTTATCGACTAAAATATGGACATACTCCTCGCTGTCTTCTACGATGAGAAGTCTTTGGCTCTCGCTTTTTTGGGAGGCAAACAATTCTACTTTGACAGTTTCATGCAGGATGGGAATTGAGATGTGAAAAACAGTACCGACATTAAGAGTGCTCTCCACCCATATTTTCCCTCCATGCAAATCTTCGATGATTCTTTTTGTGATGACAAGTCCAAGACCTGTCCCTTTTGAGCCTGCTTGAAGAGGGTTGTCTATTTGTGTAAAAGGGGTGAAGAGTTTTGTGATAGATTCGTAGCTCATGCCGACACCGTTATCGCTCACAGATAAGACATAAGAATTTTTCTCTTTGTCAAACTGTATAGACAAAGTAACCCTGCCATGCTCGGGTGTGAACTTGATGGCATTTGAGAGGATGTTGATAAGTGCCTGTTTGATGAGCTGTACATCGACATAAAGAGCCAAAGATATATCGGCAGGGAGTTGGAGGGTTATTTTTTTGGCTTCTGCCAAAGGAGCCGTGATGACGAAAATTTCCCTGACTATTTCCGATAAAAAAGTCACTTTTGGATGGTAGGAAATTTTGCCTGCTTCGAGTTTCGCGAAATCTAAAATGGTGTTGACAAGATTTAAAAGATTATTGCCTGCGATAGATATTTTTTCTATGTAGGGACGCATGCTGGCGGGTATTTCAGGTCTTATCTGCAAGATTTGAGAAAAGCCGATGATGGCATTGAGCGGGNNTCATGCGACATATTTGCCAAGAACATATCTTTTGAACGGTTGGCAGTCTCGGCTCTATCTGCCAAAATAGTCAGTGAATACTCTTTTTCTTTGTTGATAAGAGTGATTTTTAAAATTTCTAAAAATATATAAAGCACATCAAAAACAAAAGCCTTGTACGGGAGGGGTTTCATGGTTATCGAGATATAAATAGAAACTGAATTGAGTATGATTTCTTCTTGAATATCCTTCTCGTCTAAGCTTTTTGTGTTGCTTACCTCATAAGACAAAAC
>DJAA01000047.1:0-13992 GCA_002428085.1 Sulfurimonas sp. UBA6014
TATAATATTCTAAGCTCTATTAAACGTAGGTAAATTATCTCCATGCATCTGTTTTTATTATTCTTGCATCGTCAAAATATTTTAACTTAAACGCATTTGAGCAAATGCCCTCACTCAAATCCATGATAGCAATTTGGAGTATTTTTTTACACTTTTTTGGTATGTCAAAATGCCCCTTCATCCCTGTCAAAAACTGCTTGAGCGGCACTTTTTCATCCATGCCGATGACATTATCCCAGCATCCGCTGAGTCCTATATCGCTCAAATATGCACTCCCTTCGATGATTTGAAAATCATCGGTTGAGACATGCGTGTGCGTCCCTATTATGGCACTGACTTTGCCTTTAAGCATCATAAACATGGCTCGTTTTTCGCTCGTGGCTTCTGCATGAAAGTCTATAAAAATATTTTTTATCCCCTGCGAATGCAAGCTCTCAACCGTGGTTTGTGCGCACCGAAATGCATTATCTGCGTAAGGCATCGAAAAATGCCCCATAAGGTTAAGTACAGCTAATTTTTCCCCAGCCACATCATACACCTTACACCCTGTTCCACTCACTTCATCGGGGTAATTATGCGGTCTGAGTATCTCATGTGTCTCAAAAAGAGGAATAACATCTTTTTTGTCCCAACTATGGTTCCCGCCGCTCATGCAGTCGATACCATAGGAGACCAATTCGTTTGCATTTTTAGCAGTCAAACCAAAGCCGTGCGAAGCATTTTCATAATTTGCTATGACAAAATCAATACCGTACTCTTTTTTGATTTTTGACAAATATATCTTCACCATTTCACGACCAGGCTCTCCAACTATATCGCCTATAAAAGCTATTCTCATTATAAAACCTTTGGCTTGTTATTTCTCAAATAAAAGAGTGTTGCTTTGATGATATCGTCGTCATCTTTACTCGCTGATTTGATGGTCTCTTTGGACTCATTCATATAGGTAAACGTTATATTTTGTCCATAATTCATAATGGATTTGATGTTTTTTTCTAGGCTTAAAATCTTAATAATCATGAGCTCTATAAACTGTCTTGTAGGTTCATCAAGCGTTCCAAATCTATCAATGAGCTCTTCTTCTATCTCATAGATTTCTATCGCCTCTTCACACTGAGAAAGCCGTCTGTAAATGTCTAGACGGAGCCTATCTTCTTTGACAACCTCATCGGAGATATATGCTGAAATAGCAAGCTTGATATCGACCTTTGCTTTTACCGTTTGCGCCGTATTACTGAGGATTTTTATAGCATCTTCTAACATTCTCAGATAGAGTGAATAGCCAATGTTTTTGATATGCCCGCTTTGTGCATCTCCCACTAGATTTCCTCCGCCGCGAATTTCTAAGTCATGATACGCAAGCACAGAACCGCTTCCCAAAAAGGAGTTTGACTCGAGTGCAAGCAGACGCTTCTTTGCCTCATCGGTGAGATTTTCTTTATCTTGGACAATAAAATATGCAAACCCTTCATAATGACCGCGACCGACACGACCGCGAAGCTGATGCAAATCTGCCATACCAAATCTGTCGGCACCGTCGACAATAATGGTATTGACTCTTGGCATGTGGATTCCCGATTCTATAATGGAAGTCGCGAGCATCAAATCGTATTTGCCCTCTTCAAACTTTAAGAGCTCTTCTTCGGTTTTTGTCGCTGAGATTTGCGAATGAAGCATCACGATGCGAAGATCGGGAAGGAGCGCTTTTAATTCGCCAAATTTGAGTGGCATGTGGTCTATGGAATTATGGACATAAAAAAGCTGTCCGCCGCGGCGAATCTCTCTTAATATCACCTCTTTAAGAAGTTTTTCATCATACTCTTTGACAAAAGTTCGCACACCCTGACGCTCACTCGGCGGAGTTAAAAGCTGTGACATGGTTTTTATACTGCTCATCGCCTGATTGAGCGAGCGGGGAATGGGTGTGGCACTCATGGAGAGCAGGTGCACATTGTGGTACAACTCTTTGATTTTCTCTTTTTGTTTGACCCCAAATTTATGCTCTTCATCTATAATAACAACTCCGAGATTTTTAAACTCAAGTCCAAAAAGGGAGTGGGTTCCCACAACTGCATCCAGCGTTCCCTCAGAGAGAGCTTTTATGATATTTGCCTTCTCTTTGCTATTTACAAATCGGTCAAGCTTGGCGACTTTAATACCTAGACTATAAAAGCGTTCATCAAGTGAGCGGTAATGCTGCGCAGAGAGAAGCGTTGTTGGGACGATAAGAGCTGACTGAAAACCCGACTTGTAGGCCGCATAAATAGTGTTGAGGGCTACTTCCGTTTTTCCAAACCCGACATCTCCGCTTAAAAGTCTGTCCATAATATGCCCAGACTCCATTTGCGCGATTATCTCATCCACTGCCTGCGTTTGGTCATCCGTATAATCAAATCCCGCATGAGACTGAAACTCTTTAAGCTCTTTTTTATTGATACTTATTTGAGGTGATTTTATAAGTGCACGCGCCGCTGCGGTGTTGACTATTGCTCCGGCTATTTCAAAAAGTCTTGCTCTTACTTTTTCTTTGAGTTTTGCAAAACTTCCCTTGCCAAGCCTGTCCAAAACAGGCGTTGTCCCGCCTGAGGCAATGTAGCGGTCTATGACATCGAGGTTTTCCACGGGGAGTAAAATTTTGTCATCACCAACATACTTAATAACGATAAAATCTTTGATGCCGCCCAAAATCTCGGCTTGTTCTATTCCCTCAAATATCCCCACACCGTACTCTTCATGAACAACATAATCGCCTGTTTTTAGGTCATCAAGAAGTATCGTACTTTTTCTGCGTCTGCGTTTTTTATCCGGTTTGTTGAGCGAGATAATGAGCTCATCTTTGGTAAGAATATTTAAAATATAAGGGGCATAGACTTCATGGATATTTTGCAAATCAAAAAGTCCGACCTGCTTCATGGAGGCTTTATTTGCGGCAATAATGGTAATTTTTTTATTTGTATGTACTTTTAGAAGCGAATGAATATCGACGACAACTATCTCTTTAAAGTCATCCGAGTTTGGTAAAATCTCCAAATCAAAACACGCTCTTGAGAGGGTGGGACTACTTATACCGTAGGCATCTTTTAAAAGATTGTCCAAATTGTGTGCGAGTTTTACATTTTTGCCCTCTAAGAAATTGGCAGCATTTTCCTCAAGATGCCAAAACCCTAAAGAAGAGATATCTTTGACTATGGAGTCAAAAGGGGAATTTTCGACTTTCGCTTTAAGGGTGTTAAACCCAACTTCATCCAAAGAGTAAAAAGCGGCATAAATTTCAAATCTGTCCAATTCCTCTTTGTGTGTTCGTTGTGATTCAAGTTCAAAAAATTTTATCTGCTCGATTTCATCATCAAAAAAAGAGACTCGAATCGGGAACTCTGCCGAGGGTGTATAGATGTCCAAAATATCGCCGCGGTGCGAAATTTCTCCCTCGACTTGAACCATATCGACAAAGTTATAACCCCAAAAAAGCATTTTTTCTTTAAATGCTTTGAGGTCCAATTTTTGTCCGAACTCTAAAGAAGTTGAGAGAAGCATCTCCTTCTTTGGCAAATGAAACAGTAAAGTTTTAAGAGGTGCGATGATAAGCGGTTTTTTCTTTGCGGTGTGATACTTTCTTAAAGCAGTTAAAAGCTCAAAAAATTCCTCTTTGTAAGAGCGTAAATCGTCTCCATGCGCAGGGCGGAAATCGGGAAAAACAAGCACATCTTTTTTAAAGAATTTTGCTACATTTGCGAGCTCTTGCGCCTCTTTGGAGTCTTCGCAAAGCAAAATCTCCAACTCTTGTTTTGGGTTTGTTTTAAAATATTCAAAGAGAGCACTCTGGGACATAATTTTCCTGTGTTAAGAAGCGTAATAAACTCGTTGCAAAAATGCAAGAGGTCTGTTTTTACACTTTGTTTATTTGCGACTTTAGAGCGGGAGTGCTCTGTTTTTTGACGATACTGTTTCCTTCAAAGATTCCCTTTGCTTCTATGACAAGCTCTTCGGATTCTATAGTTCCATTGACTTTTCCTGCGGCCTTAACCTCGACTCTTTTAGCACTTATTTTCCCCTCTATAAAGCCTTGGACAACAAGTCTTGAAGTGATGATATCTCCCTTAACATGACCATTTTTACCAATATTAATCTCTTTATCAGACGTTATGGTCCCCTCAAATTCTCCATCAACATAAAGATTACATGAGAGATTCATCTCCCCTTTTATCACCGAACCTGCGGTGATAATGGTGGTGTTTGTGTCGGTTTTTGGACTTTGATGTGTGCTGTCGCTGTTAGTAAAGATTGCCATGGTATTTTATTTTCCTTTTCAAATATTTCATTGTAATTCTTTACATCCCATTTAATAAACCAAAATGGATTCACTAAACGCGAAATAAATCTGATTTCGTAATGAAGATGCGGTCCACTGCTGAGTCCAGTATTGCCTGTGTAGGCTATCAGGTCACCTTTTTTTATGAATTGCCCCGATTTTATCACAATTTCGTTTAAATGTCCAAAATAGCTCTGAAATCCATAATTGTGCTGTAATATCACCAGTTTTCCATATCCGCTTTTTTTGTCCATTTCTGCATATTCTACGATAGCATCGGCTGTTGCAAAGACAGGAGTGCCCATAGATGCTCTCATGTCTGTTCCACGATGGAGTTCATTTCTGCCCAGTGTCGGATGCATGCGATAGCCAAATTTACTTGTAATTCCACTATATTCAATAGGAGAACCACTTGGAATAAATTGAAAGAGCGTCGCCATTTGCTCAGAGGTAAGTTTTGTTTGCTTGGCTCGATTGACAAGCGGTTCCTCTGCAACACTCGTCAGACCTATCATCGCTTCTATATCTGAGAGTGCGCTAGAGACCTCATCAAGCTCCTCTTTTTTTGTCTCAAGTGCTTTTTGAGTCCCTAGCATAGTTTGGTCTAGTTTTCTATTTTTTGCTAGCAAATCTGCGTAAGAAGCCTCAAGTGCAAGCCGTTTTTTGTCTATCTCCTCCACAGAATAATTGAGATACAAAATAGTCGCAACTCCTACTAACCCTATAAAACCGATGAAAGATACACTATACAAAAGAGCCCGCATGATAAATCGGTGCAAATTAAACTGTCTAACGCCATTATCATTATGAATCGTTATCGTAAATCTCTCATTCATGATAGCCCCTTAAAAAAGTCTCTGCAACGCTAAAAGAGCCAAATATCAAATAGCTTTGGGTTGCATCAATTTCAATAAAGTCACTAAAGTGTATCCCCAAATCTTGTAAAGTTTTCTCAAGAATCTCTTTTGCTACAACTCTTTGTCCTTTCGTAGCAATAATTTGCACATGCAAAATAATAGGTTTTAAAATTTGCAATATTTCTTGAAAGTTTTTATCTTGATAAGTGTTATAAATTAAAATGATTTTTTTTCCTTCATAAACCTTTGCGATAGCACGGGCTGCTAAAGGGTTATGTCCTACATCAAGAGTAATATTTGGGGCTATTTTTGTGAGTCTACCAAAGAGTTGTGCGCCGCTAAAATCTTTGGCACAATACGATATTTGTAAAAATTTCAAAGCACTTATACTAAGCGTTAGATTTTCTTGTAGATACGCTGCTAAAGATAACTTTTCACCTATCTCGTGAATCTTTTTTATATCATCTGTATCCAAGAGGCTCTCCATGGCATAGACTCGAGCACTTTTTTTTGAAGCAATATCTTGGGCGATGAGGGCTATTTCTGGGTATTTTTGCTTGCCCAATATAACATTATTTTGCATGGCATTGAGCTTTGTTGTGGCAATTGCTTCTAAGGTATTTCCCAAGAATGCTTCATGGTCAAAATCTATAGGGGTAACAAGCGTTAAAATCTTCGCAAAGACTGCTGTTGCGTCAAACTCGCCCCCAAGACCCGCCTCTAAAACAACATAATCACAATCATAAAAAACAAGCATTGCAAGGAGTGTTATATATTCAAAATAACTGAGCGCATTGGAGTCCTCAGTCGTCAGAATCGTTTGCAATCGCTCATGAGCAGATTCAAGTGCTCCATCGTCAATATCGCACCCATTAAGCCATATTCTTTCATTGAATTTTAAAATATGCGGAGAGGTATAATGCCCTGTTTTAAACCCTTGATGAAACAAAGCAGTTGCTAAAAATCGCCCCGTTGTCCCTTTAGCGTTTGTCCCTACGATATGAATAGTTTTTAGATTTTTAAAATGTGACTTTACCTTTTCATATACTCTTGGCATACGAGTATAATCAATCTCGTTATAGTAAAGCGGTTTATTGTCTAAAAATTCTTTAACCATCGCTATTTATAGGCAACCTGATTTCGTCCATCTTTTTTTGCTTTGTACAAATACTCATCGGCCGAATTGATAACACTCTGCATAGAGGTGTGTTTAGCGCGCTCAGAGACACCTGAACTCACTGTTACTTCGATTCTCTCTCCCTTATACATGAAGCGAGCTTGCTCTACATATTTTCTCACTTTTTCTGCAAAAATAACTCCCCCTTTTATGGGTGTTTCGCTCAAAATTGCCATAAATTCTTCCCCACCAAAGCGTCCTACAACATCAACTGTTCGGACCTCTTTTTTGAGTATTTTTGCAAAAGCAGAGAGTACGGCATCGCCAGCATCATGTCCAAAAGTATCATTAACCGCTTTAAAATAGTCAAGGTCAAACATGACAATCGTATAATTATGTCCATAGCGTTCATACTCTGCTTCTCTAAGCTCCAAAAACTCATCGAGGGCACGTCTATTGTAAAGCTTTGTTAAAAAATCTTCTTTAGACTCTTTTTTTACCGCTTCAAGTTGTGCTTCAAGCAATTTTACTTTTTTGCTCAGCTCATGGACCTCGTCTGTATGGCTTGAGAGGTCTTTGCTTAAAACTTTTGTATTTTCTTCAAGGGCTATTGCGATAGTGAAGAGTTTTTTGTGTGCAACACTAAAATTGCCTTTTTCATCTGTGTTATAAGATTCGAGTTCTTTTTTGATGTGCTGAATTTCCATCGTCGAATTATCAGAACGCTCAATCATCTCAATAAGTCTTATAGACAATTTATCAAGGACGCCATCAAGTGACTGAACCATCTCTTTAACACTATTTTTATCCAGAGTAATTCTTAGTGAAATTGCAGATTTAATCTCATTTTCTATGCTCATATTTTCCAAAAGAGCAGGTTCATTTTTGATTTTTTCACTTAAATTTGCAATCGTCTCATTAACACTTGAGGCTATAGAGGGGACTAAAGAAGCGACTAAAACAGAGGCAATTTTGGAAAGATCTCCATTTGCATGCGCTACTGAGGATGCGTTTGTAGAAAGATTTAGATTTTCTATCGTTTTTCGAAGGTCGCTTGTATCTACAGAACCCAATGATTTGAGTTTTGTTAGAAATGAGTCATCATACGTAGTAATAAAGTTTACCCATAGCTGTCTAAAATTATCTATTTGAGTAGCGTTTGGACTTGAGTTTAAAAGATCGATACATTTTCGGGCAAGGGCTGCTGCTTCATTATTATGCAAAACTTCTATCACTTGTAAAATTCTTTTTGAAAAAGTAGTTTGTGCTTCTAAGGTTTCAGAGCATAACGTCGGACTTGTTCTATTGAGTCTTGAGACTAAAAAACGGACAAGTTCAGAGATAGAATTTATCCTATATTGTGTGAGTTCTTTTTGAAACTCAGGGTTGAGTGTTTTTGTAAATCTACTCACATGACCGCAGTCTTCTACCTCCATACCCGCTTTTTTTGCTTCAAGACAAAATGCCTCTGCATAAAAATCTGGAGTCAACAATTTTCCCTCTAGCTCTAAACGCTTAATGGTCTGTTTTATAATGCTTTGTATGGTCATTCTTTTTCCTTTTCTTGAGCTCTAGCACCCTCAGCAGAGACTTGTGCTATAAATGAACGAATCGCTTTTGCAGCACCAAGTTTGATGGCATCAAACCTTTGCTGCTCGGTGACAACCGCATTTGGATCAACTGCAAAATCGTATGTTCCATGCGTAATATATCCCTTGCTTAAACCATTATGCTGACGTGTTATATTTAAAGCGATGCTCATTCTATACCCGATAACAAAACCATTGGCATCATATTGAACGGGGGTGTAAGAGGGGTTGGTGATACTTAAATTTAAATGTGTTTGGGAGTTTTGACGACTTGTCAATGCTGAGTGAAATACTGAAATGACAGCACTATCGACCGCATCTTTTATGATAACAGTATTTTCTGGATCAAGTGCAGAAATGACGACACTGGTGCTGATTTTTTCCCCTACGATTTGACGAGCATATTTGGAGCTTGGTTGATATCCACATGCCAAAAAAACGGTTGCTACCACTGTGAGCAACACCATATGTTTAGCATAAAGAGATACTTTCAAGTTTACCCTTTTGTGACGATATTGACAAGTTTTTTAGGGATGAGTATCGCATTTTTTACCTCAAGACCCTCAAGCCATTTTGCGGCTTTTTCCAAGGCAAGTGCTTTGATATTTTGCTCTGAGGCATCTACATCCACCTCTATCTCAGTCCTTCTTTTTCCATCAACAGAGACACCAAGCATAACACTCTCTTCTTGAAAGACCTCATCCAAAACTTTTTGAACACCAAGGTTATGACGCGAAAAACATCGACTGCTGATTTCCCAGCAAACATGCGGGATAACTGGCTCCATGACAGAGGATAAAATCCAATACCCCTCACTCCAAACATCTAGATTGTTTTGGGCATTAAGCGCATTCATCGCCTCCATGACACCAGCTATTAGCGTGTTAAATGTATACTTTTGGGTGTACACATCATTCGCACGAACCAATGCCTCATAGACTTTCTTTCGAGCAAATTTTTCCTCTTTAGTGAGTGCTTTATGTTCAATAATAGGCAAAGTGTTTGTTGACTCAACATGCGCTGAGCGTTCATAAAATCTTTTTATAAATTTGTACGCTCCATCCACCGCACTATCATTCCACTCCAATTCTTGTGTTGGAGGCGCTGCAAAAAGGATGAAAAGTCGTGCCGTGTCTGCTCCGTATTTTGCAATGATTGCATCGGGGTCAACAGTATTTCCCTTTGACTTGCTCATCTTCGCACCGTCTTTGAGTACCATGCCTTGCGTAAGAAGTTTAAGAAACGGCTCATCAAATTGTATGTAACCTAAATCACGGAAAACTTTTGTAAAAAATCTTGCGTACAAAAGGTGAAGTATGGCATGTTCAATCCCGCCAATATAGTGGTCAACGCCCATCCAGTAAGCTATTTGCTCTTTTGAAAAAGCCTCTTTTTCCCAGTTTGCTTTTGAGGCACAAAAGCGTAAAAAGTACCATGAAGACTCCACGAAAGTATCCATTGTATCCGTTTCACGAAGCGCATCTTTGCCGCATACAGGGCATTTACAGTGTTTCCATGTTGGGTGATTATCCAGAGGATTGCCCTCGCCCGTAATTTCTATATCATGAGCAAGTGCAATAGGGAGATTTTCTTTTTTCTCCATCACCAAACCGCAATCCGCGCAATGGACAAAAGGAATCGGCGCACCCCAGTAACGCTGACGGCTTACACCCCAATCTTTGAGTTTATAGTTGGTGGTTTTTTTACCAATGTTGTTTTCTTCAAAATACTTGATAATGTTGTATTGTGATTTTTTAGAATTCAGCCCGCTAAACTCACCAGAGTTAAAAAGCTCTCCAACCTCCGTATAAGCCTTATCAATTGGGAGTTCACCTTCAAATGGCTTTATAACCGCATGGATAGGTAAATCATACTTTTTAGCAAAATCAAAGTCTCTCTCATCATGAGCAGGCACAGCCATAACTGCGCCGCTTCCATAATCCATAAGAACAAAGTTTGCTATCCAAACTGGTACTTTTTTTCCTGTCAGAGGATGTAAAACATCCAAACCAAGCGCAATCCCTGATTTTTCTTTTTGTCGCTCGATTGAAGAGGCAGTTTTCATCATTTTTATTTGAGCGATAACATCCTCAGGTAAAAGAGCATTGGTTATCATATAGGAAACGATGGCATGTTCAGGTGCAAGAGCTGTATAGCTTACTCCATAAATCGTATCAGGTCGCGTTGTAAAAACATCAAAACTTTTAAAACTGTGTTGCAGTTTTAAAAGCGAAGCATCATCAAAAAACATATCAAATGCCAAACCATTAGATTTGCCTATCCAGTTCTCTTGCATCGTCAAAACTTGTTTTGGCCAGCCGCCTTCAAGCTTTTTCAAGTCACTTAAGAGCTCATCAGCATATTGCGTGATTTTGAAGTAGTATTGGTTCATGTCTTTTTTAACAATTGGTGTATCACATCTCCAGCAACACCCCTCAACAACCTGCTCATTTGCCAAAACAGTTTGGTCATGTGGACACCAGTTGAGAAGCCCTTTTTTACGGTAAAGGAGCCCTTTTTCATACATATCAATGATAAAAGCCTGTTCAAACTTTGTATAAAGCTCATCAGAAGTGGCAAGCTCTCGCTCTTTGGAGAATGAAAAACCGAGTGCATAAAACTCATTTTTCATATAGTCGATGTTGTCATAGGTCCATTTTTTAGGGTGCGAACCATTTTTGATGGCGGCATTTTCAGCAGGCATACCAAAACTGTCAAAACCTATCGGGTGAAGAACATTAAAATCTTGTTGACGGTAGTAACGGGCAAACGCATCACTGAGGGTGTAGTTTCGCACATGACCCATATGAAGCCTTCCGCTTGGAAATGGAAACATACTGAGAATATATTTTTTCTCTTTTGTAAAATCTTCGCTTGGCTCAAAACTTTTATGTTCTCGCCAAAAATTCTGCCAAACTTTTTCGATTACTTTTGAATTGTATTGCAATTGATTTTTCCTAATTTATTAAATAGATTTCTAATGTTACGCACTCAAGCGCTTAGCATAGCAAAATGGACTTTGCTTATTTTACGTACAAATAGTTAGTATTCGTCGTGTGTTTTAGAGCTCTCTATATAAACTAGTCCCATAGAAAAAACATTCGCAATCAGTGCTCCAATAGCCAAAGCCACAGCCCACTCGATATTTCCGACTATTTCCAAATAAATAAATGCTGGAATAAGATGCAAATCAGCAACTAAGGATGAAGCAAAAAGCTCTGCTGAGAGAAGATTTCGCACACCAATTTTCAAAAACGTAGAGATTACATTGACACTTGCGGCGACAAAAAGGACCACTGCACTTTGTTCGTATAAAAAACCCGCTATAGATGTTAAACTCATCAGCGAGAAAAACACATAAACTACTTTACCCCAATTCATATATTCAAATTCCTTTGATATTAACTATTTTAACAAAATTTAATGGGGTAATTATACAAAAAGTATCTTAAGGTGTGACTGAAAAAGTTAATCCCAAATTGCTTTGGAAGTTAAAGAGTGACTGGGTGGAGTTATTTTACATAACTCCAGATTCATATTGATCACGAATTCTTTGTTTTTCTGCTTCACGCTTGGCTTTTTCTGCAAGCTTTGCATGATAATTTTTCACATCAAAATTAAGCCATACCAAAATAGGAGAGGCAACAAAAATAGAAGAGAATGTTCCAAGTGTGAGACCAACCAAAAGGGTAAATGCAAAAGCGTGAATAATCTCTCCACCAAAAAGAAACAGCGTAAAGACAACAAAAAGTGTTGTGAGTGAAGTCAGCGTTGTTCTTGAGAGCGTTTTTGTAATCGCTTCATTAATAATATCTGCCAATTTCATGTTTTTTGAATCAATTACATTTTCGCGAATACGGTCAAATATAATAATTGTATCATTGAGAGAATACCCTAGTATCGTTAAAACAGCTGCTAATATGTCTAGATTTACCTCTACATTAAAGAGTGCTACAGCGCCTATTGTGATAAAAATATCATGAACAAGAGCAATCATAGAAGCAACTGCAAAACGCCACTCAAATCTAAAAGAAACATAAATTAAAATTCCGATAATTGCCAAAACAAAAGCCGTGAAACCTTTTTCTTTAAGTTCTCCACCCACTTTTGGTCCTACTATATCAACGCGGCGAATTTCAAAATTTCCAGTCCCTTTGAGTGTTTCACCCGTCACATCTCCAATATCGACAACAACATCACTTGTGACTGTTTTCATACGAATAACCACTTCATCAGGAGAACCAAATTCCGTAATGGAACTCCCCTCAAAAATAGGATTTGTCTGCAGTTTTTCTCGCATCTTGTCAATGGGTGCATTTGTGTCGTACTTCACTTGAATGAGCGTACCACCTGCAAAGTCTATCCCATAATTGAGACCTCTTGTAGTTAAAAGTGCCAGTGCAGCAAAAAAAAGTACTATAGATAAAATAATAACAAACCTTGCTTGAGACATAAAACCAAGGGCTTTTGTATATTTAAACAATTCCATAATTACCCCTTAATTCCAAACCAAAATTGGTTGTTATGACTCTTTTTAATTTTCTCTTCAAGCATCTGATAAATCCCATGTGTCCCTAAAATAGCAGTAAGCATAGAAGCTAAAATACCAATACTGATGGTAATTGCAAAACCTTTTATAGCCCCTGTTCCATAGACATACAAAACAATAGCTGCAATCAAAGTGGTAATATTGGCATCCAAAATAGCTCGCATGGCATTTGAATACCCCTCTTCGATAGCTTTATGCATAGACTTACCCTCTTTGAGTAACTCACGAATTCTCTCTGTGATAATAACATTGGCATCAACGGCCATACCGATGGTCAAAACTATCCCTGCCATACCAGGAAGTGTCAAGGTTGCGCCAAAGAGCGACATAACTGCAATGATAAGAAAAATATTTACAATTAAAGCAATATTGGCAATAACACCTGACATTTTGTAATACACAAGCATAAAAAGAACAACTAAACTAAAGCCACCAACGAGTGCGATTAAACTCGCTTGGATACTATCTGCACCCAAACTAGGTCCCACAGAGCGTTTTTCCATCAAATAAATCGGAGCCAAAAGTGCACCTGAGCGAAGAGCAATAGCTAAATCTTTTGCCTCTTCGACAGTGTAGCTTCCTGAGATTTGACCACTTCCGCCACCGATGCGCTCATTAATATTTGGCGCTGAATAGACTTTGCCATCCAAAACAACAGCAAGACGCTTTCCGACACTTCTGCCTGTAAAATCTCCAAAAATCTCCCCACCTTCAGCGTTCAATGTAAAGTTGATAAGTGGTCTGTTATTTTGGTCAAACCCCATGGAAGCATCCGTAAGCATATCTCCTTGCAAGATAGGAATCTCACGAACAAGATATTTGATAGAAGGATTTTTCACATCTTCCAAAATTACATCGCCATATGTTGCTGCATCTGCCTGACTCATGGTATAAACACGAGCATTTCGCTCCTCATCCACCGCCATCAGCTCAAGTTTTGCAGCACGTGAGATGAGCTCTCTTGCGCGTTGTTCTTCTTCTTGGGTTTTGATTCCAGCGAGTTGGACTAGAATTTTCTCATCCCCTTGACGTGCGACAACAGGCTCGGAGAGACCAAACTGATCAAGTCTATTACGAATTGTCTCAATGGCTTGGTCTATGGCTTGTTTTTCGGTGCGGATTATCTCCTCGGGCGTCAAGGAGAGAGAGATTTTTTCACCCTCTTTGGCAACAACTACCCCTTCAAGATTTTGGACAAATTCATCAACTGCCTTTGCATCATCGCCATCAAGGAGCAAAAATGAGATAGCAGTATCAGTAAATTTAAGCTCATCGATTAAAATATCTTTTCTGCTGCTAAAATTTTTGATACTCGCAGCAATAGATTTGATACGGGATTTTGTAGCTTCTTCAGTTTTTACCCCTAGAAGCATATGCAATCCACCTTGAAGATCAAGACCCAAGGTGATTTTTTTGCCCTCTTGAAGTTGAAAAAGTGACGGTACTGAAAATACTATACCAAAAATTATCGCAAATGCGAAAATGACTATGCGGTAATTAAGCTTCATCCTCGTACTTTCTAGCGATAGAATCTTTTGTGATTTTGGTTATAACATCCTCATTCATTTTTG
>DJAA01000047.1:14026-38066 GCA_002428085.1 Sulfurimonas sp. UBA6014
ACTTTATCACCTTTTTTAAGAGCAGCTATCATCTCTTTTCTGGCCTTAGCCTCTTTTTGTTGTGGGCGAATAATGACGAAATACATAATCGCGATTAAAAATACGAAGGGCAATAATTGACTTACAATTTCCATAAAAAAGTATCCTTTGTTGATAAAATTGGTCGGATTATACAAAAAATATATTAATACGAGACTGAATATTTACTCACTTTTTATTAAAATCAGACTCTGAAAATGTATTAAAATTGACTATAATGCCGTTTATGAATAAAAAATTACTCCCTTTATTTTCTGATATTGGATATGGAATCCTTACAGCCCTTTTGTTTAGTGCTTTTATCTACTTTGACCATTTTGGCATCAGTATAAAACTCATCAACACACTCTTTGGAATCTTTGCTCTAGCACTTTTACTCTACATCCCAAAAAGAGCCGTTTTAGTTGCTGGATTTTTTATAGGTTTGCTTTGGTTTTACTGGATAGGATACAGTTTTAAGTATAACGATGTGGGCTTTTTAACCCCTTTTGTCTCCTTTGGTTTTGCCCTGATTTATATGCTATTTTTTGGGGTTTTAGCATTGACTCGCAACGTTTACATACGAGCATTATTTCTTTTTGGTTTGAGTTTTTTTGAACCTTTTGACTTTAACTGGCTACAAATAGAGCTTCTTTTTGTTAATAGTTACCTAGGAATTTTTAAGTACCAACTTGCCCTTATTTTACTCGCGCTTAGTCTACCCGCTTCCATAAAAAAACCTTTTACATATGCACCGCTCCTCTTACTCTTTCTAGCAATAAACATAAACCAGCCCTCACAAAAAGAGGCACCTTTAAAAATCAAACTTGTTGCTACAGATGTCAAACAAGAGCGCAAATGGCTCTCAGAATCCAAAAACCAAATCATCCAAGAGAATCTCAACCAAATTATTTATGCCATTTATGAAGGTTATGATGTCGTCGTCTTACCTGAGTCTGTTTTTCCTCTGTTTATGAATACACACCCTCGACTAGAAGCTACTCTTATGGAACTCTCTCACCATATTGCCATTGTCGCAGGAGCGCTTTTAGAAGAAAATAACCAAAACTACAATGTGACATATTCTTTCCAAAATGCTCAAGTACAAGTCGCTAAAAAACTTATCCTTGTCCCTTTTGGCGAATACATCCCCCTTCCAGCATTTGCCAAAAAAATTATTAATGACACCTTTTTTGCAGGTCAAGCCGATTTTTCCATAGCCAAAGAGCCTACAGATTTTATCATCAAGGGGATAAAGTTTAGAAATGCGATTTGCTACGAGTCGACATGCCAAGAGATATATGATGGCGACGTAGATTATGTGATAGTCACAAGTAACAATGCATGGTTTGCGCCCTCCATTGAACCTACTTTGCAAAAACTCTTAATGCAGTTTTATGCAAGAAAAAATAATGCCACGATTTATCACTCTGCAAATTATAAAGGAACGGGAATCGTAAAATGATTTCTTTTTGATATAATTTCCTAAAATGCGCACACAGGACACTCCATGATAGTCAATCTAAAAAATCCAAACCTTTACAATAACCGTGAATTATCATGGCTTCAATTTAATACTCGAGTTTTAAGACAAGCGCAAGATGAGTCATTACCACTTCTGGAGAGACTCAAATTTTTAGCCATTTATGGGACCAATTTGGATGAATTTTATATGATTCGTGTTGCGGGACTTAAAAAACTCTTTACAGGCGGCATCATTATCTCAGGAGCAGACAGGCTCACCCCGTTACAACAACTCAGAGAGATAAGAAAATATATCCATCAAGAGCAACAGGTCGTCGAGCACTGCATGAAAGATGTCCTCAAAAAATTGGAGCATCAAGGGATTTTTATAAAATCGCATCGTGATACAAACCAGAATGAAAAAAACTTACTCAAGAAAATTTTCAAAGAGCAAATCTACCCTGTAATCATCCCTATTGCCATTGATTCTACCCACCCTTTTCCACAACTCAACAACTTAAGCTTTGGGCTTATTGTAAAGCTCAAAGATAGCGATGATGAAACCATAGAAAGGTCGGGCATAATTCGCGTTCCAAGAGTTTTAGGGAGATTTGTGGAGCTTGGAAAAGGGATTTACGTCCCTATTGAGAGTCTTATAGCACAACACGTTGAAGATTTATTTCCAGGGCATACACTCATAAAATACGCCGCATTTCGAGTTACAAGAAATGCCGATTTAGAGATAGCCGAAGAGGAAGCTGATGACTTTATGGAACTCCTTGAAGAGGGGTTAAAACTCCGCAAAAAAGGGGAGCTTGTAAGACTTGAGGTCGGTATTCATTCTGATGATGAAATCATAAATTTTTTCAACCGCCATGCAAATATCTATAAAGACGACATCTACCAAACGCAGACATTTTTGAACTTTTCTGCACTTTGGCAAATTGTCTCCAATAAAGATTTTGCCCATCTTTTGCCTGCTCCATTTAAACCAAGAGTTCTTCCGCCGCTCGATACGAGTGAAGACATTTTTGCAACTTTAGAAAGCCAAGATATTTTGATGTACCACCCTTATGAGAGTTTCGACCCTGTCGTCCAGTTTATTCAAACAGCCTCAAAAGACCCTGAAGTTGTCTCTATAAAAATGACTCTTTACCGTTCAGGAACAAATTCTCCAATCGTTCAAGCGCTCATGAGTGCTTCAGAATCGGGAAAACAAGTCACGGTCATGGTTGAATTAAAAGCGAGATTTGATGAAGAAAATAACCTCATCTGGGCAAAAGCTCTTGAAAAATCGGGTGCGCATGTTATTTACGGTATCCAAGGTTTTAAAGTCCATGCAAAAGCAACTTTAGTTACAAGAAGAAAAAATGGCAAACTAAAGCAATACGCGCACCTAGGGACAGGAAACTACAATCCTGCGACTTCTAAAATATATACAGATATGAGCTACATGACCTCAAAAGATGAGATTACAAGCGATTTAACCCGCTTTTTTCACTTTTTGACAGGCTTTAGCAAAAAAGGGAAACTTGACGAACTTTATATGGCTCCAACGCAAATAAAACCAAAAATTCTCTCCCTCATCCAAAACGAAGCGAGAAAAGGTGCTGAGGGACATATCATCGCAAAAATTAACTCTCTTGTTGATGCTGATGTCATCAGAGCACTCTACAAAGCAAGTCAAGCAGGGGTAAAAATAGAACTTATCGTTCGCGGTATCTGCTGTTTGAGACCAGGTATCGAGGGAGTAAGTGAAAATATACGCGTCATCTCTATTGTTGGAAAATACCTAGAACATCCAAGAAGTTTTTACTTTAAAAACGATGCAGTGCAGACATATATCTCCTCTGCAGACTGGATGCCAAGAAATCTTGTCAAACGGATTGAACTTCTCACGGGGATAAACGATGAAGCGGCAAGAGACAAAATAACGCAGATTTTGAAACTTCAATGCTCTGACAATACTTTGGCACATGAGCTTCAAAGTGACGGCTCATACATCAAAGTGAAAAAAGAAGAAGCTGAAAAAACAGTAAACAACCATAAAATCATGGAAGATTTTGTTATTAAAGTCTCCAAAGCCACAACAAAAGAGAATTCGCCAAGCACTTCAGAGCTTATTTCTCGCCTATTTATAGAGAGCTAACATGATATACCCATTCAAAGGCATTATGCCAAAAATCGCAGATAAGAGTTGGATTGCACCCTCAGCAGATGTTATCGGAGAGGTGAGTTGTGGAAGTGATTGTTCCATCTGGTTTGGCTGCGTAGTTCGCGGCGATGTCCATTATATAAAAATCGGCGATAGAACCAATATCCAAGATTTAAGTATGGTGCATGTGACGCACTACAAAAAAGAGGACAAAAGTGACGGAAACCCGACCATCATTGGCGATGACGTAACCATCGGACACAGAGTGATGCTTCACGGCTGCACCATAGAAAATGCCTGCCTTATCGGCATGAGTGCGACCATACTTGATGGTGCAGTCATAGGCAAAGAGTCCATCGTCGGTGCAGGTGCGCTTGTCACTAAAGGGAAGATTTTTCCACCACGTTCCCTTATCATGGGAAGCCCTGCAAAGGTCGTGCGAGAACTCAGCGACGCAGAGGTAAAAGAGCTTTATGCCTCCGCCGCGCGTTATGTTGCCTTTAAAAAAGATTACCAAAACTAACTCTTTATGCCAGAGTATTTTATCGTTGCAGACATTTTAGGCATCATCGCTTTTAGCCTTAGCGGTTTTCTCATCGCCATAAAAAACGACCTTGACATACTCGGCATAGTTATAGCCTCAGCGCTCACCGCTCTTGGTGGTGGCATCATCAGAGATGCCATTCTCAGCTCTGCGCCCTTTGCTTTCACCTCACTTTACCCAGCACTCACGCTCATCGTCACTATTTTAATCGCCTACTTTTTTAGAGTCTATAAAAAACCCTCTATTGAGAGAAAATGGATATTTGTAGTCAGCGACACCATAGGTTTAGTTGCTTTTAGCATCACGGGGGCGATTCTAGCCATCCATGCAGGATACAATTTTTTTGGCATCATCATCTTAAGTTTCATCACCGCAGTCGGTGGTGGCGTGACTAGAGACATCATGATAAACCAAGTCCCAACTGTTCTCATAAGTGACTTCTACGGCTCCATTGCCGTCATAGTCGCCCTCGCTCTTGGGGCACTTGAAATGTTTGATGCGCTCAATGAAGTCACCATCTTGTCCGTTGCAGTAGCCTCCGTCATCCTAAGACTCATCGCGTTCAAAAGAGGCTGGCATTTGCCGACACTTACATAAATCTAGGTATTGGCATGTGCAAAACCTTTTACCCCTCTCTGCTTCTAATATTTAAGCAAATTGTCTATTCGGCTTTGTAGCGGCGGGTGCGAACTTAGGAGACTTAAAAAAGAGTTTCCGCTGATGCCAAAGGCTGCCATCTCTTTTGGAAGAGCGGGGTTTTCTTTGAGGTTTTGGAGTTTTTTGAGTGCGGCTACCATTTTATTTGTCCCGACAAGTTGTGCACTTGCTTCATCGGCTCTGTATTCACGAAATCTGCTAAACCACATGACGATTATGGAAGCTAAAATACCTAAAACCATCTCGGCTATGAAAACGGTTGCATAGTAAGCGATGCCGTTTCCCTCTCTGTTTTTGAAGACCGCCTTGTCGATAATGCCGCCGACAACACGTGCTAAAAAAATCACAAGTGTGTTTACAACGCCCTGAATTAGGGAGAGCGTTACCATGTCGCCATTAGCCACATGCCCTATTTCATGCGCTAAAACGCCCTCGATTTCATCCTGACTCATGACCTGCAAAAGCCCCCAGGAGACAGCTACGAGTGCATCGTTTTTATTCCATCCTGTCGCAAACGCATTGGGTGCTCCCTCATACATGCCAACTTCTGGAGTTTGTATCCCTGCATTTTGACTGATTGCCTCCACCCGTGCGTAAAGCCATCGCTCATCGCTGTTGTTAAAATTTTGTGGGTCAATAATATGGACACCCATCGACTTTTTCGCCATCCATTTTGAGAGCAAAAGAGAGATAAAACTCCCGCCCATACCAAAAACAAGTGCAAAAAGAAGCAGTGAACCATAGTTGCCACCCATAGCCGCGTCAAGCCCTAAAACCTTTGTAGTAAAAAGCAAAACAGCCATAACAGCCAAGTTTGTGAGTAAAAATAAAAGAATTCTCATCTGTAATCTCCTAGTTTTTTGATTCTAAAAGCATAACATTGAAGCAGTAAACGATGAGGAAGAGGAAATTGGCATATAAAAAGTTTCACCTATTAAGATTATAGAAACTTATGTCCTATAATCCGCATTAATTTTAACATATTCATAGCCCAAGTCGCAACCATAGGCTGTAAAATTCCCTTTTGCTATCCCTAAGTCACATGAGATTGTGAACTTTGGAAGCTTCATGATGGCGGCGGCTTTTTCTTCCATGGCTTCGTTAAAAAGCAACTCGCCCCTTTTATAAACACATAACTCATTAAAAGAGATAGTTAAACTCTCTTCATAAGATTCAACGCCACTAGCGCCAACAGTTGAAGCGATTCTGCCCCAGTTTGGGTCTTCTCCATAGAGTGCAGTTTTTACTAAAAGTGAGTCTGATAAAGCCTTTGCAACTGCTTGTGCATCTTTATCGGTTTTTGCACCTGTAACATTGTAGGTGACAAGTTTCGTTGCACCCTCGCCGTCTCGCACCATCTCCAAAGCCAAAAAGTGCATCACTTGAAATAAAGCTTCTGCAAAAGCTTCCTTATCATAGGCTCCGCTCATGGCGTTTGAGAGAAGTAACACCGTGTCATTTGTCGAGGTGTCGCCATCGACGCTTATGGCGTTAAATGTCGTGACGATGACCTCATCCAAAATCTCTTGCATCTCTTTTTGTTTTACATCCGCATCGGTTGTAATGAAGCAAAGCATAGTTGCCATGGCAGGGTTTATCATCCCCGCCCCTTTTGCCATTGCACCGATACTAAAACTACTTCCATCATCAAGGGTAACTTTGAGTGCTATCTCTTTTGAAAATTTGTCGGTCGTCATGATGGCACTTGAAGCGTTTGAAGGCTCTTTTTTGCTCAAGTCAAAAAGTTTTACGCCCTCTTTTATTTTCGCCTTTGGAAGTCGCACACCGATAACACCCGTAGAACTCATAAGAGGATTTTTTATTTGCGGGAATAAAGATGCCGTATGTGCCAAAACCTCGTTTATATCTTCAACACCAGCTTTACCCGTCATGGCATTTGCATTTTTTGCGTTTATGAGAATGAAGTTTGTTTTAAAGTCCCCCTTGGCACGAAAATGTTTAATAGGGGCTGCGTACATTTTATTGGTTGTAAAAACAGAAGCTATTTCGCACTCTACTTGGCTGTATATAAATGCCAAGTCTCTTGCATTATTTGCTTTTAGTCCAGCACTTACGCCATCGCTAAAAAAACCGTTTGAGGCACAAACCCCATTTGAAACATTACTTATTTTATACAAACTTTAACTCCTTAGGTTTTTCTCTTTTTCTTATAATCTCTTTTGTAACATTGATATCTTTTTGAGTTCCAATCACAAGGAGTTTGCACTCACTCGTAATCAAAACATCCCCTTTTGGCATAGCACTAAATTTTCCATCTTTTTTTGTAATGCCGATGACAGAAGTATTGGTAATTTGGCGCAAATGTGTCTCTTTGAGTTTTTTCAAAATCGCCCAACTATATTTAGGAACTGTTATCTCTTCCATGTCAAGTGGGTTATCATTTTTATACAAAAATTCTTCTATAAGATTTTCCATGTCCGGTCTTGCTGCCATGGCAGTGATTCTTTGTGCTGTAAGTTTTGTGGGGGAGACAACCGTATTGGCTCCGAGTTTTTTGAGTTTTTCTACATCACTCATGCTTGAAGCCGACGAGATGACGTTGTAAGGTACCGGTAAAGAGTGCTCTTTTTCAAAAAGTCTCACCGAAGCTATCAGCGCGATATTGTCAGCAATAGAGTTCGAAAGAGTAATCAAACCTTTAGCAGAAGCCAAATGTGCCTTAAGCATTGAGATTTCTGCATGCGGTTCTGCTTCTAAATGGACAGGATATTTATACTCCATCGCCCACTCATGAATCTCTTTTCTTGGGTCTATAACTACAAAAGGGATATGATTTTTTCTTAGCTGTTTCGTCACTTCAATCGTGTAATCATTATGATAACAAACAACATAGTGTTTTTTTAAGCGTGCAATTTTATATAACATACGTCTCTCCTTTAGTATTTTGGCTAGCATACCTTTGTTCACAACATCAACGACGATACCTACTGCAACTGTAAATACTGTAAAACCTAAAATAATCAAAGTAACTGTAAAAATTTGTCCAGCTGCAGAAAACTCACCCTCTTTTAATGCGCCAAATCCAACAGTTGTAAATGTATATCCTGTCTGAAAAATGGCATCCATCACCTTGTAATCTTCTATATGGATGTAACCAAGGGTTCCAATAATCATACAAAGCTGAATCAGTATAAGGGGTATTCTAAAGGGAAGAAGTTGAGCATAAAGCTCATCATTTAAGGTTATAGCAGGTTTGGGAGAGGACTCCCAGTTTAGAAATTTACGAATCCTTGCTAAAAGATCCAAGTCAATTTCCAAGTAGTCTTAAGAATCTTTCTTAAGCGTACGAAGTTCTTTTGCAGAAATCTTAACTTTTTTCGTTGTACCATCTTCTAAAGTGATACGAACTGATCGTAAATTTAGTAAAAAACGACGTTTTGTTCTGTTTTTAGCATGAGAAACATTGTTCCCGCTCATTGGGCCTTTGCCACTAATAGCGCATCTTCTTGCCATAATTAGCTTCCTTTTTGTAGGTTTTTTAAGTTGCGAAGTATACCTAAGCAAAGCAAAAGTGCAACTTAAGCCAAAAAATATTAAGAAATATATTTATCATGAAGAGATTTATTTTCCTCTTATGCAATTGAAGTTAAAATGTATGAAATTAAATTTTAAAAGCAGACACAAAGTGATAACACAAACTACTATCAATAGTTATATAGACAAAATCCCACCTGCTCCAAAAGCACTTCAGATGACTATTATGTTTCTTGATGCAGGCGAATTGGGAAAAGCTGCACAGATTGCACAAACAGATTTGGCGCTGAGTGCTTACCTTAGATCTATTGTTAATAATCCTCTTTACGGGTTTTCACATGAGGTCAAAGAGATAGCACAGATTTTTGGTATTTTAGGTTTGGCTGGCTCACAACAAACACTCTATAACTATATGACTTCACTCCTTTCTCCAAATAAATGGGTGCTGTTTAAAATGAACAAAACATCCTTCAGAACACTCCAAGACCACTTATCTATTCAATGGCAAAAAATTTTAAAACATCTTCAAATAGATTCAAAAAATATAACAAACGCCATAAGTTTACTTCCATCAAGTATCATCGTCTCAGAAGCACTGTTTTGTGCAAATAAAGAGGATGTCACTCTCCTAAGAAGCGTTAAGGCACTTGATTATAATACTATTTTAAAAAGACTTGGTGGCATTGATTTATTTGATGTATGTTCAAAAATTGCCAAAAAATGGGAGATGGCTGATGAGATTTCACAAATCATCCAAGCAGCTTCAGGACTCAAACCCTCTCATGACGCTCAAATCAATCTTTTGGGCAAATGGATGCATCTTTTACTTTTCTATGAACTCTCTCAACCTTTGTTTATCGAAGCGGGATTAAATGACTTTTTAGATTTTCAACCTGAATATGTTGCCGATATTTATGACGAATTTTCCAAATTGATGGAGATAGCATGAAAGCGTTAGTAAAAGACTCTATTGGAATATTTTCTCCGCAAGGTTTTTTAGATGGCAACAGCTCAAATGCATATTTAACCATGGAAGACATGGATGCAACTGCACTTCTCAAAGTTGACATGGTCTTAGTCTCTTTAAAAAAAGTAATTTTCTTCAATAAAAACGGCTTAGATATTTTCGTAAAAATGCTCAAACGTGTCCGTGCAAAAAATCATGCTACCGTAGGTTTTTGTGACTACGATAGCAAAAAATTTCACGCAATTATGCATTTTTATAAAGATGAAGTAACATTTTCTCTTTTTAAAACACACGAAATAGCTGCTTTATTTGCTTCTAGTTTTAAGAACCAAAGTAAAACTGCTTTGCTCTTTAGTGAAGACAAATCGCAGCGTGCAGCTATGGCGATAGAGCTTCATGACAATGGACACAACCCCGTTATAGCCCAAAGCAAAACAGAGTTTTTAGAAAAATCTGCCAACGGCAGTGCCTATGACTTTATCATCGACGATACCTATCTAGGGCAAATGGGACAAAAAATTGCAACGAGGGTTACAGGCAACGCAATCATCTACTCCCTTTCTGCTTATTTAGATGCTGAAATCGGCAACACGTTTAACATCGCGTACCATAACAATTCACTGAATGTAGGTTTTAGACTTTTTATATTTGATGCTTACAAAGTGATAAGTATGAATGTTCACGCCCTAAACTTTTTTTCAAGACTCTCAAGCTCGGCCGCCGAATACAATGCAACCATCTGTTTTGCAGGGCTCTCTTTTGAAAAAACTCCACCCTCTTTTAAAGACACCATGGAAGATGCGGGAATTATGTTTTTTGGACAAATGGATGACATCTTACATGACAAAGAGTTGATGGCTGATTTAGGTGGAAGCAGTGCGGTTGTTACGAAAAACCAAAGAAATCTTAAAAAAATTACCGTTACAGAACTTCCAAGATTTATTGATGCTACGGTGTTAACTATCGAGATGATGACAAATTCTAAAGCTTTGAAAGAAACAGCCAAAATCAATGAAATCTCCCTACAAGACAAAAAAGACAAAATCGCCAGTTCAATCGGTTTTTATGGAGAAATGGATGGAATGTTAATCCTAGTTTTTCCAAATGAGATAGCCAAAAAATGTTGTGAACTGCTCATTGGAGAAAAAACTGAGGATGCAGAATTGATTTTAGATTCACTCTCAGAACTTGTAAATATCATTGGAGGAAAGGTCAAAGCACTTCTCGCAGATGAGGGGATAAGTGTCAATATAACACTTCCAAGAACTTACAGTGATGTAAAAGATTTGCTTGACATGACATCTGGTCGCAAAGGTGTTCAGGTAGATTTAGCTTTTGATCATGATAAATTTTTATTTTTCTTAACAAGATAAAAGAGTCATCTCAAGCAAAGATAGTATAATTTCGTAAAAATTCGAGTCGCCTGTAAATTTAAAATCAATAGACTTTCTCTATACTTTTAAATCACTTGTGACCAAAAGAGACAAAGGAAAAAGATGAAAGTTGCTCCAAGCGTATTATCAGCAGATTTTGGAAATCTACAAAGAGATGTACAAGAGATTTGCAATGCTGGTTGTGACTTTGTGCATGTAGATGTCATGGATGGTCACTTTGTCCCCAATCTTACCATTGGACCTGTTGTTGTATCGGCAATCGCAAAGTACGCTACAAAACCGCTTGACATTCATCTCATGGTTGAAAACAACACTTTTTTTGTTGAACTTTTCGCGCCACTGAAGCCAGAATATATCTCTTTTCACATAGAAGAGGAGAAACATCCTCACAGACTTATCCAAAAAATCCGCTCTTTAGGGATTAAACCTGCCATAGTTCTCAATCCCCACACACCACCACAGAGCATAGAATATCTTTTAGCAGATTTGGATATGGTTTTGCTTATGAGCGTTAATCCTGGCTTTGGGGGACAAACTTTTATAGAGAGTGTTATCAAAAAAGCGGCCAAGATGAATGAAATGCGAAATAAAATCAATCCAAATTGTCTTATTGAAGTTGATGGCGGAGTGAGTGATAAAAATGTACAAGCACTTCAAAATGTCGGAGTTGATATTGTTGTTGCAGGAAACTATATTTTCAAACATGGAAATATAAAAGAAGCCATTACAAGTCTGCAAATATAAAAATGAAAGTAAAAATATGTGGCATAACTTCTTATAACGATGCTTTAATGGCAATAGAAGCAGGAGCTGATGCCCTTGGTTTTGTGTTTTATGAAAAATCTCCTCGATATATCACAATCCCTCATGCGAAGGAAATACTTAAAAAACTCCCCCCTTTTGTAGAAAAAGTTGCCCTTTTTGTCAATGTCGATGCACAAACAATTAATGCCACTTGCCAAGAAATCGGAGCCACTCTTGCTCAGATTCATTTTGAGGCTTCCCAAGAACTTTATAATGCCCTCAAAGTACCCTATATCAAAGTTATCCGAGCAAAAGAGGCGCAAGATATTTTTCAATATAGTGACGAGTATAGACTAGTTGACGCCTTTAGCGAAACATACGGCGGGAGTGGGAAAAAACTCAATTGTGAATGGTTTGAGACAATTGACTGCTCAAAAATCATTTTAGCTGGTGGACTCGATGGACAAAATGTGGCTTCGCTAAAAAAATACGGTTTTTATGGCGTGGATGTCAGCAGTGGAGTAGAAGCATTATATGGGATAAAAGATCCATCCAAAGTAAGAGATTTTATCAAAAATGCCAAAAGCTAACAAAACATGCTAAGTGTTGATTTTTCTTTAGACAAAAAAAGCATCTCAAAGCTCTCTTCAAGTGGCTTATCTTTAGAATCCATTCGAAATCAGCTTGAAGACGGACTAGATTTTTCCTTAGAATTATGGCGCGCACAGGGTCTCAATATCGTAAAAAAACAGGGCTATTTTTATTTTGATACAAAGTTCTTGTCTATAGACGAGGCAGAATTTTGCATCGTAGATATAGAAACAAATGGCTCAAACTTACTCAAGCATCAGATTATCGAGATAGCAGCTTTAAAAATAAAAAACAATATCATAGTTGATAGATTTGAGTCCCTTGTTCAATGTGATGAAATCAATGAACACATTTCACTTATAACAGGCATCAATGTGCAAGAGACAAAAAATGCACCACCATTAAAAGCGGTTTTGTACGCATTTAAAGATTTTATTCGAGACTCTATCTTTGTCGCTCATGACGTCAAATTTGATTATCAGTTTATATCAGGGTCTCTTGTAAAAGTTGGACTAGAACCTTTGCTCAATAGAAGCTTATGCTCCTTGGCTCTAGCAGAGAGAACTCTCATCTCTTACAGATATGGGCTTTCATACTTAAGTGATTGGTTTCATTTAAACCCTTTGGCAACGCACCATCGCGCCATGAGTGATGTTATAACAACCTTTGAACTTTTTAAATTATCGCTCCAAAATTGCAAAGAGAGTATCAATAATGCAGAAGATCTTATAAGATTCTCAAGAGAAGCTTCAAGATTGAAGCGACCCAAATTTGATCCACTTAAAGAGAGTGAAGAAAAAAAGCAAGAACTCGACGAGTAAATTTACTCCGAATAGGCACCAGCACGCATCAGTTTCTCATACCGTGCATCCATTCTCTCTTGGCTAGTCATACTACGAAGCTCCTCAAGAGACTTTAAAAAATACTCAGCAATCACTTCTGCACTCTTATCTTTATCTCTATGTGCGCCAATCAGCGGCTCATCAAGAACATCATCTATAAGATTGAGCTCTTTTAAATCTTGACTTGTAATTTTCATAGCATTTGTCGCGGCTTCTGCCTTAGTCGGGTCATTCCATAAAATCGCAGAACACCCCTCAGGCGAAATAACACTAAAAACAGAGTATCGCATCATAGCAAGTTTATCCGCCACACCAATAGCTAGTGCGCCACCACTTCCACCCTCGCCTATAACCACAGAAACAGTTTGGGTATCAAGTTCAGCAAGTTCAAGTAAATTTCGAGCGATTGCTTCACTCTGATTTCTCTCCTCAGCACCAAGCCCAGGATATGCACCTGGGGTGTCTATAAGCATAAGGAGTGGAATATTAAATTTTTCTGCCATCTTTGCTGCACGTAGAGCTTTTCTATACCCCTCAGGATGTGGCATACCAAAATTTCTTTTGAGCTTATTTTTTGTACCACGACCTTTTTGCTCCCCGATAACTATGACTTTTTCTTCGCCAATATAACCCAAAAAGCATACAATCGCTGCATCATCGCCAAAATGTCTATCCCCATGGATTTCATATTTATTTCGCATGATGAGATTTATATAATCAAGTGCATAAGGTCTATCTTGATGGCGGGCTAGCTGGAGTTTTTGAAAATCAGATAAGTTTTTATAAGTTTTTAAAACCTCTTTATCCAACGTTTTTTCAAGTATTCCTACTGCATGTTCATCATGACGAATTTGTGCAGCAACAATATCTTCTTGAATTTCTTTTATTTTTTGTTCAAAATCTAAATATGTAGCCAAACGTAATCCTTAAATTTTTAGATTTTTTTGAAAATAAGCACGCCGTTTGTTCCACCAAAACCAAATGAATTACTCATAACTACATTTAATTCAGCTACTCTTGCTACATTAGGAACAACATCCAAATCACAATTCTCATCTGGAGTTGTGTAATTGATAGTTGGAGGGATAATCCCATCTCTCATCGCCATCAAGCATACTACTGCTTCAATGCCACCTGCAGCACCAAGACAGTGACCAATTTGACCTTTGATTGAACTCATTGGAGGACAGTTTTCTTTACCACCGAGTAGTTCTTTAAGTGCAGCTGTCTCATTTTTATCATTAATCGGCGTACTTGTACCATGAGCATTTACGTAGTCAAGTTTTGGTAACCCTGCCATTTTATATGCTGCCTTCATAGCACGAGCTGGACCGTCAAGACTTGGAGTAGTGATATGATTTGCATCGCCACTCTCGCCAAAACCTATGATTTCACCATAGATTCTCGCTCCGCGGGCAACTGCACTTTCATACTCTTCAAGAACTAAAGCTGCTGCTCCTTCACCCATAACAAAGCCATCTCTATCGGCATCAAATGGACGAGAAGATGTTTTTGGAGAGTCATTTCGCGTTGAGAGGGCTTTCATAGCAGCAAAACCACCAATGCCAACACCAGTAATAGCGCACTCTGCAGAGACAACTAACATTTTTTCAGCACCATTACACATGATAGTTTTACATGCTTCGCTAATAGCATGCGTACCCGCAGCACAGGCTGTTACACTTGAGAGATTCGGTCCTTGCGTACCATGTTCGATGGAGACAAATCCGCCAAGCATATTTACTAAAGCACCAGGGATAAAAAATGGGGAAATTTTTCGAGAACCTTTCGTATCTAAAATGATAGAGTTTTTCTCAATTGATGGGAGGCCGCCGATGCCTGAACCTGCACTAATGCCAAATCTTTGCATATCTGTATCTTGCGGAAGATTTGCATCTTCCATCGCTTCTTTGGCAGCTTTAAGACCTAAATGGATAAATCTATCCGCTTTTTTTACCTCTTTTGCAGCCATCACTGTTGCAGGATCAAAGTTTTTTACTTCCCCTGCTATTTGTACACTGTACTCACTAGGATCAAAAAGAGTGATAGTATCTATGCCACATTCCCCCTCACAAATTGCTTTGAAAGAACTTTCTTTATCATGACCAACTGAGTTAATCATCCCCAAGCCGGTTACTACTACTCTTCTCATATACTACTCCCCATAAAATATAAATACTTTTAAAAATCAACACTCTATTGACTTCTAAAAAAATTCTGCTACTGAGAAACTATTCTCAGTAGAGGTCATGATGCAATTATTTGCTTTCTATATAATTAAGAACATCTCTAACAGTTTGAATTTTCTCAGCTTCATCATCAGGAATTTCAATATCAAATTTCTCTTCAAGAGCCATTACTAATTCAACCACATCAAGACTATCTGCACCTAAATCTTCAACAAATTTAGAATCCTCTTTGACTTCGTCAGCGCTCACACTTAGTTGTTCCACTACTACTTCTTTAATATCGTCTAAAAGTGCCATTCCAGCTCCTGTGTTTATGTAAAAAATCTCGTAATTATAACATACTTAACTTAAGCAATTTAAAAAGAAAGGAAATTATCCTCAACACACATTAGGGGGAAAAAGAAAATATTTACTATGCCATATTCATTCCACCGTTGACTTTAAGTGTTTCTCCAGTGATATAACTTGCATGGTCTGAGAGTAAAAAAGCAACTGCCTCTGCCACTTCAAAAGGGGTACCAAATCTTTTCATCGGGATTTTAGAAGTAAAAGATTCTTTAACTGTATCATTAAGCACATCCGTCATCTCAGTTGCAATAAAGCCTGGAGTTACACTATTGTAACGAATTCCACTTGTAGCAGATTCAATAGCAAAACTTTTTGTCATGGCAATCACTCCACCTTTAGAAGCGGCATAATTAGTCTGACCTGCATTCCCAGTCTCACCTACAATAGAAGCAACATTCACAACTGCACCAAATTTATTTTTTCTCATCACTTTCATGGACTCTCTACAGCCTATAAAACAAGAAGTAAGGTTTGCATTGATGACGGTCATAAAATCTTCTGTTTTCATGCGAAGTGCAAGCTTATCGTTTGTGATGCCTGCATTATTGACAAGATAAGAGAGCCCGCCATCACTCTCAACAATAGTTTGTATCGCATCAACAAATGCATCTTCATCACTTACATCAAATCCAATGACTGCAGCGATACCGCCAGCTTTTTCGATTGCATCTTTCACCGCATCCGCTTCTGCCGCACCACTTCTGTAGTTAATCCATACTTTTAAACCAAAACCTGCCAAAGTTTTTGCAATTTGTGCACCTATCCCACGGCTTGAACCTGTAACTAAAACATTTTTTCCACTAAATTTCATTTATTACATTCCTTAATTTTTATCTACTTTCATATGCTAAGTTTGATCAGACCTCTAAGACATTTTGGATGTGTGGCTTTAGCTTTACACTTAAACTAAACTATGATCCATCTCTTTTGGAATTTCTATATTCATTAGCTTTAGTACACTCGGAGCGATATTATTTAAAGCACCCTCTTTAACTTCAGTGACACCATCTGCGATAACAAAACACCATACTTTACCGACTGTATGATTTGTCAAAGTGTTTCCCTCGTCATCTTTCATCTCTTCACAGTTTCCATGATCAGAAGTGATAACAACGGCATAATCTTTCTTTTTTGCTTTTTCGATGATAAGTCCTAGCTGCACGTCAACGGCAGTAACAGCTTTTTTCGCTGCTTCAAAATCACCCGTATGCCCTACCATATCGCCATTTGCAAAGTTTACCACTATAAAATCAGTATCTGCATCCATCGCCTTTAAGACACCCTCACCCACTTCGAATGCGCTCATTTGAGGTTTTTCATCATATGTTTTTACATTTGGTGATGGGACCAAAACCCTTGTCTCATTTTTATAGGGCTCATCGATTCCACCGTTGAAGAAAAAAGTCACATGCGCATATTTTTCAGTTTCTGCGGTGTGAACTTGTCGTAAGCCATGATTTGAAATAACTTCCGCCAAAGTATTTATGGGTGAATCTTTCTTAAAAAGGACAGGATAAGGAAAACTTTTATCATATTCGGTGATGGTAGCGAGGTTTACTTTGAGCGGTTTTTTTACAAATGCATCAAAATTTTCATCTCCGATAACAGCAGCCATTTCTCTCATTCTGTCACTTCTGAAGTTGATAGTTAAAACGCTATCTCCCTCAACAAACCCTTCATAACCCTCAAAAGCAACAGGTTTTATAAACTCATCCAATTCATTCTTAGCATAAGAAGATTCGATATAAGAAGCAGGATCTAAAAGGGTTTTAGGTGTCGCATTTACGATGGCTTCATACGCTTTTTCAACTCTATCCCAGCGATTGTCTCTATCCATGGCGTAAAAACGACCAGACATCGTTGCTACTTGAATGTTTTTGCTCAAATGATGAGAGAGCTGTTCGACAAATTTCCCCGCAGAAGTAGGTGAGACATCTCTTCCATCTGTTATAAGGTGCAAAAAGACTTTTTTCCCATTATTAGCTGCTATCTCTGCGATTCCAATAAAATGATCGATGTGAGAGTGAACTCCACCATCACTAAGCAAACCAATCAGATGAAGCCTATCTGAAGCATTAAAAAGATTTTGCAACTCTTGGTTATTTTCTAGCGTTTGGTCTGAAAGTGCCAAAGATATTTTGACCAAATCTTGATACAAAACTCTTCCGCTTCCTATGCTCATGTGACCTACTTCCGAGTTACCCATTTGACCTTCAGGGAGTCCAACAGCGAGTCCAGAAGTTTCTATGAGAGAGTAAGGAGTTTGTTTAAAAAGTGTATCATACGTAGGTTTTTGGGCGTGATAAAAGGCGTTGTGCTCGGTTTTAGGACTAAAGCCAATTCCATCCGTAATGACTAAAATAACTTTCTTCGTCAATGTATATCCTTTATAAAATAATTTCCTGCGATTATACTATAATGTCGCTTTTAAATTCAGATTATCTTTTTACAGGAGAGATATTGCTTTACTGGCTCTATGAAATCACAAACATCAACCTACTAGGTTACATTACCATTCGTGCGGGCACTTCCTTCTTTGTGGCTCTATTTTTAA
This sequence comes from Sulfurimonas sp. UBA6014, assembly GCA_002428085.1. Lineage (GTDB taxonomy): Bacteria > Campylobacterota > Campylobacteria > Campylobacterales > Sulfurimonadaceae > Sulfurimonas. The sequence continues at coordinate 31,989 of DJAA01000047.1, forward strand.
CCCTTGTTATTATGCCGATTTTTATCAGATGGGCAACAAGGACTTCAAATGTTCAGCCAATCAATGAGTGGGCTCCTCAGAGTCACAAAGGGAAAGCCTCAACCCCTACTATGGGTGGTATCGTATTTATCGGTGCAACGATAGTTGCTTCACTTTTGACAATAAAATTGACGAATATTTACGCTCTTGGCGCTGTTTTTATACTCTTTCTTTTCTCTATGATTGGTTTTCAAGATGATTTTGCAAAAATCAAAAAAAATCAAAATCTTGCAGGTTTAAAGCCTAAAACAAAGCTTATGCTGCAAATTTTTTCTGCTTTACTCATCACTGTTTCATTGTATTTCTTCGCAAACTTTAACACTGATTTGTATCTTCCATTGCTCAAAAATCCTGTTGCTCATATGGGGCTTTTTGCTATAGTTTTTTGGACTTTAGTTATCATCTCAACATCCAATGCCGTGAACCTTACAGACGGACTTGACGGTCTAGCAACTGTCCCATCACTCGCAGCACTCACATCTTTTAGTATTATTATTTATATTACAGGAAATATTAATATAAGCTCATACCTTCTTATGCCCCATTTTGAGGTAGGTGAAGTTGCTATCATCACAAGTGCACTCATGGGAGCACTCACGGGATTTTTATGGCACAACTGTCATCCAGCTGAAGTGTTTATGGGGGATAGCGGCTCTTTGTCTATCGGTGCATTTCTTGGCTATCTTGCCATTATCAGCAAAAATGAGATACTCCTTCTCGTCATTGGTTTTATTTTTGTCATAGAAACGGTCTCCGTTATCCTTCAAGTTGGAAGTTATAAACTTCGTAAGAAAAGAGTTTTTTTAATGGCCCCTATTCATCACCATTTCGAGATGAAAAACTGGGCAGAAAATAAAATTATTGTCAGGTTTTGGATTATTGCCATTCTTTCAAATCTTGTCGCCCTCATAAGTCTAAAGATTCGCTAATGCAAAAAGTTTCCCTTTTTGGTCATGGCAAGACAACAAAAGCCATCGCAAAACTTATCCCACAAGCCATCTTTTACGATGACAAAGTAACCACATCATTTTATGATGAAGATGGGTTTATGGTAAAACCTTCAAGTGCATTTGACCCAAATTTTTCCGATTTAGAGATTTGTTCTCCTGGTATTGCACCATCAAATCCCCTTATAACTACGGCTCAAAATCTCATGAGTGAGTACGACTATTTTCATCACATAGCACCACTTCAAATATGGATAAGTGGCACTAACGGCAAAACGACAACCACTCAAATGATGCAACATCTTTTAAAAGACAAAGGCTCAGTAGAAGGTGGAAACATAGGGACACCGCTAGCTCAACTGAGTCTAGATGCCAGTATGTGGATACTTGAGACAAGCTCTTTTACCATGCACTACACCAAATATGCGAAACCTAGCATTTATGTTTTGCTTCCTCTAAGCCCTGACCACTTAAGCTGGCATGGAGATATGAATGCCTATATCCAAGCAAAATTAAAACCTCTCAGCATGATGAAAGAGGGAGATATCGCCATCCTTCCAGATGCATATAAAGATATCGTAACACATGCAAAAATTATCTCTTATAAAAACGACCAAGATATTGCAGATTTTTTTGGCTTAGAGATACAAAAAATAGATTTTAAAGGAGCTTTTTTAAGTGACGCCCTTTTAGCAATGGCTGTAGATAAAATTTTATTTGACAGAATAAACTATGGACAAATAAACACATTTGTCATTGACGCGCACAGACAAGAAGAACTCAGAGACGCTCACAATAGACTTTGGGTTAACGATACAAAAGCGACAAATCTTGATGCCACAATTGCTGCATTAAAAAGATATAAAGAATTCCCAATCCATCTTATTTTAGGTGGCGACGACAAAGGTGTTGATTTAAATGAACTTTTTGTTTATTTACAAACAATCAATGTAATAATATATAATATTGGCTCAAACAAAGAAAAACTCTCTAATTTGGCAACTGCTTATAATATTGCATTTGAAAAATGTATCAATCTAAAAGATGCTATAGGCAGAATCGACAAGCGCCTCAAAAAAGAGGAAGTCGCCCTCCTCTCACCAGCCGCTGCAAGCCTTGATGAATTTACCTCGTACGCCCAAAGAGGCAATGATTTTAAAGAAGCTGTTTTACTCATAAGCTAACTTTCAGTACATAAGGGCTACAATTTCGCTCTTTAAAAGTGGCTAATTAGCTCAGTTGGTAGAGCAAATGACTGAAAATCATTGTGTCCTTGGTTCAATTCCGAGATTAGCCACCACTTTTTTACGATTACTTCTATGGCTAATTAGCTCAGTTGGTAGAGCAAATGACTGAAAATCATTGTGTCCTTGGTTCAATTCCGAGATTAGCCACCACTTTTATATCAAACATTTTTTTATTTAATTTAAAACATTGATATAATTTTATTCATGGGGCTGACCTGGTTTCGACGGGATCAAGTCGCTTCTAATTGCATGTCGGACTGAGCACTTCCGTTACGCGGCTCAACTTGCTTAAACGCAAACAACACAAATTACCGCCCAGCTTACGCAGTAGCATAAGTTTTACCCCTCCGCAAGGAGACGGGCTGCTTCACCTATGGACTCTGGATAAATAGGATTCGAAGTATAACCCTCATGCAGATATACTTTGCGTTTGTCTCGAATGCAAAAAGAACCCCAGAGGCTCGTTTGGCGTAACTTTGCAAGCTGTGTGAAGCCAAATTAAACAACAAACAACTTTACTAAACATGTAGACGTTAGGAGTAGCGTGGTTTCGGACTGGAGTTCGATCCTCCACAGCTCCACCATCACTCAATCTAAACCAATCCAAAGAAGCCCACAAAAACCCCTAAAACACGAACTTCTAAACCTCTTTTAAGTCTAAGTTAGTACAATGTGATACAATGAAAAACACGAAAAATTGTAAGGTAATCAGTAAAGTATTGCTAAGTTTATAATCTGTTTATGTCGAGAAAAAAATAAGAACTTTTTAACTCTAAAATATTCATTTAGATGATTTTGAACTAACAATGCTATAATTTTACAGAGTTTATATTTAAGGAATTTTTTATGCAAACTATACAATTTCAAGTTGAAGATAATTTGTACAATGAGATGATAAAAAAAGGTATCAACATCCAAGATGAGTTAAAACTTGCATTTAATAAAATCTTGTATAAAAAAGAGTATCAAATTGCGGATGAGATAAATCAATCAATCAATGAAGTGAAGCAAGGTAAAACTCAACCTATACAAAAGTTATTCAGTGAACTTTGAAACATCTTCACTCTTTGATAAACAATCTAAACAACTATCAAAAAAGTTTAATCTCTTAAAAAATGATTTAGAAGATTTTATCAATCATTTTAGCGACTATCATGCAACCGCTACAAATATAAAAATCAACTTCTTTAAAGTCAGACTATCAAACAGTAATAAAAACAAGGGCAAAAGTGCGGGTTATAGAATTTACTACTATTTAAAGATAGATGATGCAGTGTACTTGCTTACTATTTACGATAAATCACAAATAGAGAGCATTAACGAAAATATGCTTATTGATTTGATAAAAGAATTTGATAAGTAGGTACAATCAAAAATTGTAAGGTATATTGTAAGGTATTCTTTTAGTAGAGCCTTTCAATTCCCTATTCTATGGAAGCTTAAATCCTCCACAGCTCCACCATCACAACTTCAACAATCTCGCTTCCTTAAAAACTTTAGCCTTAGACTACCACAAACCATGGATTTAACAACTCTTTTTTGTTATAAACTATCTCGTCCTCACTTTCAAACTTCATGACTCTTTTTCCTGATTCTAAAACTATAGCATGTGCGGCGGCTGTGTCCCATTCCATGGTTGGAGCGAGGCGTGGGTAGATGTCTGCCGTGCCCTCGGCTACCATGCAAAGTTTTAAAGAACTCCCTCTTAAAATCTGGACTGCCTCTTTTGTATCAAGCGAGTTTATAAACGTTTGTGTCTCTTGTGAGAGATGCGATTTTGAAGCGACTACGAAAAGTTTCTCTTTTGGGGTTTTATTTGTTTGGAGTGGGAGTTTTTCGCCGTTTTTAAAAGCACCCTCATTTTTTTTCGCAGCATACATTTCATGCGAATCAGGCGCGTAAACAACTCCTAAAACTGGTCTATCTTTATAAATTAAAGCAATATTTACGGTAAATTCTCCATTTCTTTTGATAAACTCTTTGGTGCCGTCAATTGGGTCAATACACCAATAATACTCCCAATTTTTTCTCACCTCATACGCAACTTCTTTGTTCTCCTCTGAGAGAAGCGGAATCTCTGGATAGAGTTTTTGCAAAGCACTGCAAATAATTTTATTGGCGAGCGTATCTGCCTCGGTGAGGGGAGACTTGTCTTCTTTGTACTCTATACTAAAATCTTTTTTATATATTTCCATGATGGCTTCACCCGCTTGAAGGGCTATATTTTTCACATCTTCTATATTTATTTTAGAGAGCATTTTTACGTATCCTTTTTAAAGCTTTGAGTATTTTTTCAAACAATTTATGGACAAAAACGGCTAGTAAACCTAGCAGCAATCCAACACACAAATCTAAAATAATGTTTGGTAAAAAATGAAAATATTCATGTATTTGATGAATATTATGGCTAAAAATGCCACCAGCTACGAGAAGCATGGCAAGTGTTCCGATAACGGTTAAAAATCGTATCACTTTTGGCAACGCCAATACAAGAATTTCACCCACTTTTTTTAGAAAACTCTTAGTATCCCCTGCCATCGCTATAAGCTTAAATCCAAAATCATCCATTCGCACAAGCAAGGCAACTACGCCGTAAACCCCCACAGTTGCTATGAGTGCAACAAAAGTAACAACGACTATTTGGATAGGAAGAGATTTATCTAAAACCGTACCCAACGCGATAATGATGATTTCAATAGATAAAATAAAATCCGTAATAATGGCGGACTTTACTTTTGTTTTTTCTATTTTTAAAATCTCTTCTTCAGAGAGAATTTCGAGCGTTTCTAGTTTTTTTTCTTCATGATGAGGAGCGAAATATTCAAAAATCTTTTCTGCACCTTCATACGCCAAATAAATGCCGCCGAGCATTAAAATAGGGACGATACTCCACGGAGCAAAAGCACTCAGCAAAAATGCTAAAGGGAGAATGATAAATTTATTTCTAAAAGAACCCTTCGTTATAGCCCACAAAACAGGAAGCTCACGCGAACTTGCAAAGCCTGAAGCTTTTTGTGCGTTAACTGCCAGGTCATCTCCTAAGATGCCCGCCGTTTTTTGTGTTGCGACCTTACTCATCGCCGCCGCATCATCAAGTAAAGCCGCTATATCATCAAAAACTGCAAAAAAACCCATAGCCATTATCTTATTCTCACTTTTATTATCATATTGAGGTATTATATTCTAAAATTCAAACATTTTTTTATCTGGAGTTTTTTGCTCCTTAACTCTTTACACTTTTACTTATCACTCAGCACTCTTCTTGTATAATTGCACACAATTTTTCCAAAAAGGAATACCATGCGAGGTTATAAGATTTTTGCTGGTTCGTCTAGTATTGATTTTGCAAAGGAGATATGTCAGATTTTAGATGTGCCTTTGGCAAATGCAGACACAAAAAGATTTAGCGACGGTGAAATCTCTATTCAAATTGCCGAAAGTGTTCGCGGTCGCGATGTTTTTATTGTTCAAAGTACAGGAGCCCCGTCCAATGACAATCTCATGGAACTCCTCATCATGACAGACGCTCTTCGCCGCTCATCTGCAGACAGCATCACCGCAGTTGTCCCCTATTTTGGCTATGCGAGACAAGACAGAAAAGCTGCTCCACGTGTCCCTATCACAGCAAGACTTGTGGCAGATATGTACGAAACTGCTGGGATAGATAGAGTCGTAACTATCGACCTTCATGCAGGACAAATTCAAGGTTTTTTCAATATCCCAGTTGACAACCTTTACGGTTCAGTAACTTTTGAACACTACATAAGAAGTAAAAATCTTAAAAAACCCATCATTGCTTCTCCTGATATCGGTGGCGTTACCCGCGCTCGATATTTTGCACAACG
>DJAA01000047.1:38090-49322 GCA_002428085.1 Sulfurimonas sp. UBA6014
GAAGTCATGAACATCATTGGTGATGTTGCAGGGTATGATGTCATTATGATAGATGATATGGTAGATACAGCAGGGACCATGGTAAAAGCAGCGACTGCCCTAAAAAACAAAGGTGCAGCCTCAGTTATGGCGATTGCAACCCATGGAGTTTTAAGTGGAAAAGCGTATGAAAACCTCGCTAATGGCGAACTTGATGAACTTATCATCACCAATACGCTTGAGACAAAACCACACGATAAAATCAAAGTTTTAACAGTTGCACCACTCTTTGCTGAAGTTATTCGTCGTGTATATCACAACGAAAGCGTTAACAGCCTTTTTGCATAAGGTAAAGGAATTCATTGAAAAACATTAGAAATTTTTCTATTATCGCTCACATTGACCATGGAAAAAGCACTTTAGCTGATCGTATTATTCAAGAGTGTGGCTCAGTGAGTCAAAGAGAGATGAAGACGCAAATGATGGATACCATGGACATCGAACAAGAGCGTGGTATCACCATCAAAGCACAAAGCGTACGGCTTGACTATGTTAAAGACGGCGAGCACTATATACTAAACCTCATCGACACTCCAGGGCATGTCGATTTTTCTTATGAAGTGAGCAAATCTCTTGCCTCAAGTGATGGCGCTTTGCTGATAGTTGACGCGGCGCAAGGTGTTGAGGCACAAACGATTGCAAATGTTTATTTGGCGATGGAAAACAACCTCACTCTTATCCCCGTCATCAACAAAATAGATTTGCCCGCAGCAGACCCTGCTAAAGTTGCAGAGGAGATTGAGACAAGTATCGGCATTGATGCAACGGATGCTTGTTTAGTTTCTGCTAAAACAGGAGTAGGGATTCGCGCACTTATTGATGCCATCGTAGAGAGGATTCCTTCCCCCGTGGGAGACCCTAGCGCGACTACAAAGGCAATCATTTATGACTCTTGGTTTGACCAGTATCTAGGTGCATTGGCACTTGTGCGTGTATTCGACGGTCAAGTCAAAAAAGGGCAAAACATCCAGCTCATGAGCAACTTGGAAGAGCATCAGATTTTAGACCTCATGTATCCTCATCCACTCAAGCGGATTAAAACAGAGACAATAGCATGTGGTGAAATAGGGATAGTTGTGCTTGGACTCAAAGAGGTAAGCGGAATCAATGTAGGCGATACCATCACAGATGCAAAAAATCCTGCACTTGAGCCAGTCGGGCGCTATGAGCCTGCAAAACCTTTTGTTTTTGCGGGTATTTATCCTATAGACACAGATGAATTTGAGAGTTTGCGTGATGCACTTGAAAAGCTCAGACTCAACGATAGCTCCCTCTCTTATGAACCTGAGACCTCCTTGGCTCTTGGTTTTGGATTTCGTGTCGGCTTTTTGGGGATGCTTCACATGGAGGTTATCAAAGAGCGTTTAGAGCGTGAATTTAACCTTGACCTCATCGCTTCTGCACCATCGGTTATTTATCAAGTTTATCTCAATAACGGCGATAAAATCCACGTTCAAAACCCTTCTCAGCTTCCTGAGGTCAACAAAATCGACAGAATTGAAGAGCCTTATGTCCGCGCTACGGTTATCACACCCTCGCAGTATCTGGGCAACATCATCACACTTCTTATCAACAAGCGTGGGACGCAAAAAAAGATGACGTATCTCAACGAAGAGAGAGTTATGCTTGAGTATGAAGTACCCATGAATGAAATCATCGTCGATTTTTACGACACGCTCAAATCTATCTCTAAAGGGTATGCCTCTTTTGATTATGAACCCATCGAGTTTAGAGTCGGCGACCTTGTCAAACTTGACATCAAAGTAGCTGGAGAAGCCATAGATGCCCTAAGTATCGTAGTTCCTCGCAACCAAGCGCTCGCTCGTGGACGCGTTTTGGTTAAAAACATGAAAGAGATTATCCCGCGTCAACTTTTTGAAGTAGCCGTTCAAGCCTCTTTAGGTTCTCAGGTTATTGCGCGTGAAACGGTAAAATCTATGGGAAAAAATGTTACCGCTAAGTGTTATGGCGGTGATATTACCCGTAAACGCAAACTCCTGGAAAAACAAAAGGCGGGTAAAAAACGTATGAAATCGATTGGGAAAGTGCAACTTCCTCAAGAGGCGTTCATGTCTGTTTTAAAAATGGATTAGGCATGAGGTGTTTGTTGTGTGAGAGTTTATCGCTCACACACATATGTCCAAACTGCCAAAATACTTTTTTAACGCCCTCTCTTTACAGACGAAAAATCTTTAACGACCTCGAAGTCATCTCTTTTTATAAATACAAAGAGATAAAAAACCTCCTCCACACTAAACATACTGATTTAGGCTATTACATCTACTCCATTTTAGCTAAAAACAGTTTTGCAAAATTTGCCGATGCGTTTGAGTTTTCACACACCATCACTTCCATCGCCATTGATGACAAAACAAAAAGTGGTTACGCACATACAGCCATCCTTAACCATGCACTCAAGAGTAAAAATATAGAGCCGCTTCACAATAAACTTCGAGCGCAAAGTACTATTTCATACTCTGGAAAAACAAAAGAATTCAGACTCCTTCATCCAAGAAATTTTCAACTCAAAGCGTTTCAAGCAAAAGAAGTGATTTTAGTAGATGACATTATCACCACTGGAACAACGTTCACACAAGCAATACAAACCATGCAAAAAAATAAAAAAGAGGTTCTATTTTGTTTAGCCCTTGCGGATGCAGCGCTCTAAAAATGATTTAACTTGATATAATCAGACTAAACTATATTTATAAAATCAACTAAAGTTATACTTGACATTGTTACACTCAATATGTATAATAATGGCATCTTTTTAAAAAAAGGAGTTATCAAACCATTATGTCACAAGAAGAAATAGTACAAGAACCCCAAATATTTGAAGGGGAAAACAAAGAGGTAAAAACCGCTGAAGCAGAGGCTGAAGCTGAAGCAGTAGTCAACGAATTTGATCTTTTGCAAGAAGAACTCGCTTCACTCAAAGATAAATATGCTCGAGTCCATGCTGATTTTGAAAATATCAAAAAAAGACTTGAACGTGAAAAATACACAGCAGTTGAGTACTCAAACGAAAAATTTGCAAAAGACATGATTCCTGTTATGGACTCACTTCAAGGTGCCATGAATTCTGCAAATGTAGAGGCTGACAAGGGAGAGCTTTTTGACAAGCTTAAAGTGGGGATTGAGCTTACATATAAGCAACTCATCACTGCTCTAGAAAAACATGGGGTGAGTGTTGTCTCTCATGACGAAGCTTTTGATCCAAATATTCACAACGCCATTCAAGCAGTCGAGAGCCAAGAAGTGGAGTCTGGACAAATCGTTCAAACTTTTCAAACAGGCTATAAATACAAAGGTAGACCATTGCGTGAAGCTATGGTAACAGTCGCGAAATAAACAGGCGGAAGTGTGGCTTGAGCCGTACGTCCAAACAAAAAATAAATTAAATGAAATAAGGAAATTATAATGAGCAAAGTAATAGGTATAGATTTAGGAACAACAAATTCATGTGTAGCAGTTTATGAGGGTGGTGAAGCAAAAATCATCCCTAACAAAGAGGGAAAAAATACAACGCCTTCGGTCGTTGCATTTACAGATAAAGGTGAGGTTTTAGTAGGGGATCCTGCGAAACGTCAAGCTATCACAAACCCAAATAAAACTATCTCTTCTATCAAGAGAATTATGGGACTCATGATGAGCGAGGAGAATGCAAAAGCCGCGCATGACAAGGTCACATACAACATTGTCAACAAAGATGGTATGGCAGCAGTGGATGTAGCGGGGAAAATTTACACGCCGCAAGAGATTTCAGCAAAAATTCTCACAAAACTCAAAGAAGATGCTGAAGCGTATATCGGTGGTAAAGTTACAGATGCAGTTATCACCGTTCCTGCATACTTCAATGATTCACAAAGAAAAGCTACAAAAGATGCTGGAACTATCGCGGGACTCAATGTTTTGCGTATCATCAATGAGCCGACAGCTTCTGCGCTTGCGTATGGTTTAGAGAGCAAATCTGAAGAAAATGTCCTTGTGTATGACCTTGGTGGAGGAACATTTGACGTAACAGTTTTAGAAATCTCAGATGGTACTTTTGAAGTTCTCTCAACAGATGGAAATGCATTTTTAGGAGGAGACGACTTTGATAATAAAATCGTTGATTATTTGAATGCTGAATTTAAAAATACCCATGGCATAGACCTCAAAAATGATAAAATGGCGTTACAACGTCTTAAAGATGCGGCAGAAAATGCTAAAAAAGAGCTCTCAAGCTCGACTGAAACAGAGATTAATCTTCCATTTATCACCATGACAGAAGCTGGACCACAGCATTTAGTTATAAAACTTACGCGTGCAAAATTTGAAGGGATGATAGAAAAGCTTGTAGAAGAGACGATTGACCATATAAAAACAGCTATGAAAGAGTCTGGTTTATCAAATAGCAATATCAAAGAAATTATCATGGTTGGTGGTTCTATCCGCGTTCCAAAAGTACAAGAGATGGTTTCTGCATTTTTTGGTGGTAAAACACTCAACAAAAGCGTAAACCCTGATGAAGTTGTAGCAGCAGGTGCCGCAATTCAAGGGGGCGTTTTACGTGGAGATGTCAAAGATGTTCTTCTTTTAGATGTAACTCCACTCTCTCTTGGTATCGAGACTTTAGGGGGAGTTGCTACGAAAATCATCGAAAAAGGGACAACTATTCCAGTAAAGAAATCTCAAATTTTCTCAACTGCAGAGAACAATCAGCCAGCTGTAAGCATCTCTGTTGTTCAAGGAGAGAGAGAATTTGCTAAAGATAACAAATCTTTAGGTCTCTTTGAGCTGGGTGATATTCCTGCTGCTCCAAGAGGTGTGCCACAAATCGAAGTAACTTTTGACATTGATGCAAATGGTATCTTGACGGTCAGTTCAACTGATAAAGGAACAGGCAAATCCCAATCCATCACAATCTCTGGAAGCTCAGGTTTAAGTGAAGCAGAGATTAACAAAATGGTTCAAGATGCAGAAGCACATAAAGCTGAAGATGGAAAAAGAAAAGCCTTGGTAGAGTTAAAAAATCAAGCCGATGCACTCATCGCTCAAACTGAAAAATCTGTCACAGAGATGGGTGAAAAACTTGAAGCCGAAGAAAAAGCTAAAATCGAAACTGCCATCAGCGAACTTAAAGATATCCTCAAAGATACAAACGCGACTAAAGAAGGCATCGAAGCTAAGGTAAAAGTTTTAACAGAAGCCAGCCATAAAATGGCAGAGAAAATGTATAAAAAAGAAGATGGTGCAAGCACAGCTGACACGAAGAAAAAGAAAGAAGATGACGACGTAATTGACGCTGAAATCGAGTAAATATTTTTTCACATGCCAAGAGCGGCATGTGAATTTATTTGTAGTATTTAAAATCTTCTTGAGCTTTTTCCCTTGCATTTTTAAAATCCATTATAATTCCGCCATTTTGAGAATGAAACTTTTTCGCATCTTCTTCTTTTAAAAATGCATATTTGCTCACTCTGCTCATAGTCCCTCTTTGCTTGCTCCCTACGACATAAAAAGCCTGCGTCGCATTGATAAATTTTAGAGATGCAACATCAACAACTTTTGGATTTTTAAGAACAATACCCTCCCCTAAATGATCCTCAAAACAGTGAAGAGAACAGTATTGAAATACTTTGCCTTCATGGGTAGCGCTGTGATTTGTTTTATAATATTTGACTAAATCCATTCCGCAGATAGGGCACATTTTTTTATCTTTTCCCTCTTGCAATAAAGTTGCCAACTCAGGACTGACAGTTTGAAACATACTAGACTTGACTTGAGGGGCTTTTTGCGTTGCACATCCGCTAAAAATAACGCCACAAATCAAGATACAATACATCAGATTTTTCATATTTACTCCTTTGAGATAAGTTATACTACCATGAGACTTCTTTATAGCCTAAAACACACTCACAAAAACTTCGCTAACGTTGCAGAATCGTTCGCTTAGTTTTAGGTTATAAAGAAGTCTATTATATAAAAAAAGAAAGGTTTTGCAATGAAAGAAAAAATCAAAAAATATCTTAAAGAGATTGTTTATTTTATACTCACGATGACTCTTTTTGCCAATGCGATAAGTTACTACAAAAGCATTGACTTAAATACCCAGCCGCTAGATATAAAAAGCTTGATTTTGCTAAATGATGAAGCATATTCTTTGCCACAAGAGAAGCCCATTCTTGTCCATTTTTGGGCTTCTTGGTGTCCTGTTTGCAAACTTGAAGCTTCCAATATTCAAAAAATTTCAGAGCATTTTGAAGTGATTACTGTTGCTGTTCAATCAGGCTCTGACGAGCAAATCAAAGAGTATCTTGTAAAAAACGGATACACGTTTAAAGTTGTCAATGACGGCGATTCGCTTCTTGCTCAACAATTTCATATTGGAGTCTATCCAAGCACTTTCATTTATGATAAAAACAAAAATCTAGTTTTTTCTGAAGTGGGTTACACTTCAACTGTAGGTTTGTATCTAAGAATGTTGTGGGCTAAATGGTAAAATAACAGGAGCAAAACATGGGCTTATTCCATGTTTTGCAAAATACTTTCATGAACAAATCCATTGCTGCTTACAAGAATTGGCTCACCTATTGTGTAATGCTCACCCTTGCCATTGGTTATTTTTCCACCCGCTTCTTGAACGATTAAAAGTCCTGCGGCTACGTCCCAAGGCTTTAGATTGCACTCATAATACACTTCAAATTTCCCCTGCGCAACATAGCATAAGTCAAGCGATGCCGAACCTAGTCTGCGAATATCACGTGTAAGAGGCAATATGTTTGCCATCGTTTGAAGTACCCAATGATAATCCTTGCCTTTTTCAACTTTCGTGTAAGGAAATCCTGTGGCTATGAGTGATTGCTGAAACTCTCTTTGTTGTGAGACAAAAATTTGTTGGCCGTTTAAAAATGCGCCGCCGCCCGCTTGAGCCGTAAAAAGCTCATCAAGCACCGGATTGTAAACAACTCCCGCAAGAGGTTTTCCATCTTCCCATATACCCACTGAAATAGCACAAAACGGTATACCATGAACAAAGTTTGTGGTGCCATCAATTGGATCAATGTAAATGGCTTTAGCGGGATGAAAAATCTCTGCAGTGCTCTCCTCTCCCACTACAGTAAAATCGCTAAATGCCTCTTGGAGTTTTTGAGTCAACATTTTTTCCACAGCAACATCGTACTGCGTAACTAAGTCGACCGTCCCTTTGTATGAAACCTCTTTTTTGGCATTATAACCCTCCAAAAAAAGTTCTTTTGATTCTAAAACTATATTTATTAATGTATGTATCATGCAAATATTATAGCAAACAAACGTGTGATTTAAGAAAGAGAGTTGGATAAAAATAGTACTTTAATGCAGAAGAAGTTTAGCATGCGGAAATTTTCCACATGCTAAGAGGGTAAAAAAGCTTTATGCTTTGATATTTACTGCATACGCTTTATCAGATAATGGCACCCAAGGACGCTTGATATGTTGTGGACGACGAAGCTTATCACTTGCATTGAGAGGACGAGTTAAACCATCTCTCCAGCCTTGATACACTTTAAAGTTATTTTCATAGTTGACATAAATATCTCCTATCTTGTCACCTGCTTGTGCAGGTTCTAAAATAACTTTTTGGTGCCAGCAATGCATACCAGAAATTGGGTCAGGATGCGGAGCTGCTACAGCATTTTGCCATGAACCACTGAGTCCATCCCACCAAATATTTCCACTATCACGGTTATAGTCAGCAAATCTCTCTGTGTGGAAAGGTTTAATTCCCTCAATATATTTGAGTTTTCCTTCTTTACCATCCATTTGAAGCTCAGCTGTAGGAACACCAAAACTATTAAGTCCTCCGGTTCCTTCATAATCTTCAATTTTTACTTGAGCACCTTCTTTTCCTACATTTTGCGGAGAATGTGCCATAAATGCAGCATCATTCATATTTCTTGTAACAGGCTGTGAATCAACTTTACCATCTGTAACACCATTAGGAATTGTTACAGAATTCACAAGTTTCCATCGACCTCCATGGTGTGAACAAGCCAATGTGCCTGGTAGAACTGCCTCAGTTGGAACCGCCATAGCAACAAAATATCCAGAAGCAAGGCCCGTTAAACTATCAACTATATTCACACGAATTGCATCACCACGTTTAAACCCTTGGCGAGCCGCATCAGGAGTGGAAATCCAAATAGGGTCATGGTTTTGCGATATCTCCATGAGGTGTTTAGAGTTTGCCGAACGCGTATGAATATTGTACGGCAAACGGAAAACCGTATTGAGTGCATATGAATTTTTCTCTGTCATAAAAGAGTGATTGACATGAGAGACGATATGAGGCATAGCCTTTTTCTCTTCTTCATTTCTTGGATAAAATGGAATTGCATATTCAGGCCATTTCCAATCATCCGCTAACCACTCACAGAAAAAGTCAAGTTTCTTATCTTGTGTTGCAAAACCTTCCATTTTAACGCCGTCAATTTCTATACCGATTGATTTTTTCTTACCATGATGCTCTACAGACATAACACCCGTTCGTTTATTTGTCGTAACTTCATTTTTTGCATAAGAATGGCCATGAGAAATATAATTTGTACCATCTTCTTTGAGTTCACGTTCTTGTGGAGAATAAATATGGTTTTCTTCCATCCACGCACCGTAATCTCTCATGTATTCATACACTGGGAATTCTGCATTTTTATATCTCTCATCCGCTGTAGCTGTTGCTTTTAAATTTGGTAAGTTGTCACCAAACGCCGCATCATACCACTCAGCAATAGTTACAGGACGACTTGGGTCTTTTTTAGACTGCCACATTTTTTTAATACCAAGTTTGCCAGTTGGGTCAATATAATTTACACACAAATCAAACCAAAATTCATTCTCTTCCCAAACTTCACCAAGTCCGGCTTTAATGTGTGCTTCAAGTGTAGCACGATTTGGATTATTAGGTTTCCATCCCGCTTTTTCTAGTGCAACACGCATAACTGGTTGACGAAACGAAGTCCAACGCGCTGGCATAGTTGCTTCAGAGTGTTGGTCATGTCTCTCACCAGCAAGTCCAACTGGAAGAATATAATCCATATACCAATTTGTCTCACTCCATACAGGAGAGAGATTCATAGTAAGTTCCATTATTGACTCATTTTTGAGAACCTCTATCCATCTAAATCCATCTGGATTAATCCAAACTGGATTGTACATACGAGGGATATAAACAGAGAGTTTTTGAGGAACGTTTAAACCTTTTGCAATCCATTTTTCTTGCCATGCAGTATCACTAAGAAGATGTGGTAAAAGGTAAGACATCTCATACGAAGAAAGAGGCCATTCCGGTGGATAAGTAAGCTCATTATACACATCAATCTTTGGAATATCAGCACCACGAGACCCTTGACCAACTGTAGAAGAACCACCTTTATCTGCAACAGAAATAACATGCCAATGGTGAAAGAATGTACCTCCCTCTGGTCCAATTGCACCGCGAAGTGCTATTGCAAGATAACCTGTTCTTCCTCCCATCCATCCACCACGGTTTCCGGCAGCAGAAGCTCTCCAAAAGTATGAAGAGATAGAAGTTCCCGCCCAAATAAACATATCATAAAGTGCTTCAAGTTTATATGCAGGAACATGCGTTTCTTTTACTGCATATTCTAGAGTGTAAGGAGCGTATAACTCTGTCAACAACTCCATAAACGCACCAAAACTATTTCCTTGAGGAACTTTAGACAAATACCCTTTTTGAACCATAAACTCCAAGTACGCTTTATTATCAAGCATAACTTCCCAGTTTAACCATTTTTTGACAAATGCTTTATTTACTTTATTTTCACTCAACATTCTTTGAACTAAATAGAGATAAATAACTGGCTCTGTTCCTGGCCATGCAGCAATCCATAAATCTGCCATACCTGCCGAGTTTGACATACGAGGATCCATAACAACCATCTTCGCACCCTTCGCTCTTGCATCTGCAATAAAGGATGCTGATTGTTGGAAGTAATGTCCGGCATCTGCAGCATGAGAAGAGTTTAAGAAAATCAACTTTGCATTTGCCCAATCCGGTGATGTTCTATCATCGTTTGCCCACTGAATAGTTGGTGTTCGTCCATTGGATGAACAAATATTTGTGTGTGAATTATATGAATCAAGTCCTAGTGTATGCCAGATAGCAGGTACAAATCCATTTTCATTAGGACGACCAACATGATACATCACTGATTTTTTAGAGAGTTCATCCCCTATTTCAATGGTATCGCCCATTTTCTTGCCGATAGTAGTCATCGCCTCATCCCAAGTCGTGCGAATCCATTTTCCTTCTCCACGAGCGGAGCCTGGTGCACGCTTGAGTGGGAATGCTATACGATCTGGGTCATACATTTGTGATTGTGCTGCATAACCCTTGGCACAATTGCGTCCACGAGATGCAGGGTGAAACGGGTTACCCATGTACTTTTTGACCGTAAAAGTTTTTTTGTCAATCCAAGCCGTTAAACCGCAAGAAGCCTCGCAGTTAGAACACGCTGTCGGGACAATCATGTAGTCATTTACTTCTATACCATCAGGGTTTGATTCACTTCTAACGCCCTTGCGGTCAATTCCGCCTCTTTTCCAGTCATTTCCGTCTAACTCTTTAAAGTCAGCCCACTCTTCGATAGGAGGGTAAAACGACAAAGAGTCTGGAGTATTTGTGAATTTGCTTTGCTCTACCGATTCGGCAAGAACATCTGTTGCAAATACACCTTTAGCAATGGTGGCACCTGCAACAGTAAACGCAGCGCCTTTTAAAAATGTTCTTCTACTTTGTAAATACATTTATATTTCTCCCTAACTCATTGGTAATAATTGTGGAATAATCAGCCAAACATGCTTCACTAACCACAGACCTGCTAACGCTAAAATAGCGGCAAGTTTCAAAAGATTTTCGCTTTTACTAGCACGACTAAGAACTATAAGCAACATTGGTAAAAGATACGCAATCCACTGACCTAACCAGAACATGACCGTATAAGGACCATCACCCTTGATGTACTCAAGAACAAAGGCAACTTCTTCTGCTTTCATAGGTCCAAATACATACTCTGACATATAAAGGATGAAAGACATGAGCGCACTTAAACCAAGGACAGTTGCAAGAGTTTTCTTTGCTTCATAGTTCAGAGTAGAACCACCGAGCAAAATCATAAATGCCGAACCAGAAAGAAGCGCTGCAAAAACCAT
>DJAA01000020.1 GCA_002428085.1 Sulfurimonas sp. UBA6014
CGAATTTAACTCCGCCGTTGACACATATTTTTGACTGTTAACCAATACAGTGATCCTCAGCATAATGGTGTTATATTATTACATGTTGCATTATAAAGAGGTTACCCTTACTATCTTGATTGTAACACTTATCTTCGGGCATCAAACTCCCCTAAAATAAAATTTAACAAACTAATTCAATTATAGTCAAAAGCATATATCAAAGTCTTTAATCCATCTTTAACATTAATAGTCTATAATTTCTTTGTAATTCGCCTTCGGGCAGCTCCACTTGCTATGCAGGTGGAATAAATAGATTCCTCGTTTTTTCCACCACTTTTTCAAAATCCTTTTTATTTAGCATTCCGATTCTCGTCATAAGTCTTTTTTTATCGAATGTTTTTAGCTGTAAAATCATCGCCGTACTGAAGACTTTTCCCATCTTGGTATCGTACTCAAATGTATGAAAATAATCGTTATCTTTCACGGTTGAAGTGAGCGGTATCCCGATAAAAATATGAGCAGTTAGTTTGCGAATAATCAAAATGGGACGCTGAAACTCGTTACCTTTACCAAACTCTTCTGCTCCGATGTTTTGCCCGATTCTCGCCCAAAAAATTTCTCGCTCTTTAAACCCTACATTGTTCTCTTTATAATGGGTTTTTTTCTTGGCATTGTTCCAATCATCAAATTGGCTTTCGACTATAGTATGACTCATAATTTTACCTTTGTTTCACTATAATCATTTTAAAATATTTTTATTTACATGACCATGTACAGTGACTTTATTGAGGATCACTTTCTGACGCTAGGAGTACCACTGCATTAAAAGCAGTGATTCTATCCAAATAGCTATTATATAAAACATACTAGATCAGTCAAGGAGTAGGCGAAAACACTCCGCCATCAAGAGCATTTGTAGTGTTATGAATCACAATATCTTTTTCATTTTTATAGGTAAAAGATAAGGTAAATTTGTGATCAAACTTCTATATGCTGACCTAACTCTTGGATGAGTAAATTGCTCTTTTCCAGTGATTGAAGATATTGATATAATGAAGCTCGTTTTTAAGACTAGCAAATCATTTTTTTGACGGCTATTTTTCGGTACAATTTACTACAAAAATACCACTTCGCCAAAAAGCTGTAAAAATATATCAATATTGACTTAATATACCAAATGGTGTATAATAATACAAAAAGGATAAGTTATGACTAAAGTACAAACAAGTTTAAGACTAGATGCAGATACATTATCTGAAGCAAAAGAAATACTCAAAAGTTTGGGTCTTAATTTTACAGATGCGGTTAATATCTTTACCAATATGGTAGTTGTAAATAAAGGACTGTAGTTTGATGTAAAAATTCCTACAAAAGAATTTAAAGCTTCCATGGATGAACTTGAAAACAAAAAAGGTAAAAGCTTTAAAACCACAGATGAATTATTTAAAGATTTAGATAGCTAATGTACTCTATATTTAGAACCGCTTCTTTTAAAAAGCAATATAAAAAATTATCTGCTTATGATAAAGGATGTCTAAAAGAAGTAATCATTTTGCTAGCTCAAAATATGGAGCTTGAAGAAAAATATAAAGATCATAAACTTACTGGAAATTTTAAAGATTTAAGAGAATGTCATGTCAAACCAGACTTACTTTTGATATATAAAATAAATGATGCTATCTTAGAACTAGCCTTAGTTCAAGTTGGTAATCATAATTCACTTTTCAAATAAAAAAATATAATATTTTCAAAATAAACGTCCCCAAAAACGGTCACTAAACTTCACTTAATTTCCTAAAATACAGGAAAATTATTAGAAAAGAAGCCTTTATTTCCCACTATTTCCGGCAATTGCAGGAAAAGAAGAGTGTTCGTAATAGACTCGTATGTACCATCAGTAAATAATTTTTTTTGACGGCTATTTTCCGGTACTATTTATACAACTAAGCATCGAAGTACACGACTTTACATAGTAAAATTTTCAGGTTAAAATAGAATAGCTTGAGCAAAGCCCTATATTACGGAACTTAACTTCTTTTTGAAGAAAAAAATATTTTGTATCCAGTATTCGGAGCCACAACAACATAGAACCCCTTAGATTAGGGACTTCTAACCCTTCATAAATCATTCTGTGTCAAATAAATCTTTATGCAAATTACAAACCTCATGCAATCTACGCCAATTCATTAATTTTTTTTCAACGCCAATATATAAAAAAATGGATAGAACCATTTATGAAGGGTGATTCAAATGGTGTAAAAAGGGAAAGAATTATTGAAGTATCTTGAAAAAAGATACTTCATGGGTTTTATGTGAAAAACAATCAAAAAAACTCACCACAAACTAAAACTAGACTATACAAGAAGCTCATTTAACGAAATATTACTCGTCATATTAAGCGCATTATAGTGGCTATTGATTTGGCAGCCATAAGAGGTAAGCATCACAAGTTTGATATCGTATTTTCCTTTTATGGCATATTTTTTAAACATCTCTATTTTATGTAAAAGATTCTCTTTGTAATCTTTTGAGATGGTAAACTCACTATTATAAAATTTGCACTCTACTATGTCATAGACACTATTTTCATACTCAACAATAAAATCAATTTGGGCTCCGCTATCCTCATTATTGCCTATAAAATTCCAATATCCATAACTTTTTGCTAATCCTTTTGTCATTCTGGTTTGCAAATATAAATCGATACTAACTAAACATAAAACTTCAAATGCGAACCCACTCCAGATGGCGTATTTCTGAGAGTTCATGACAGAGCTAAAATAGGGTTTTTGTAAGGAGATAAGCTCATTTTTGCTAAATTCACTTACCCATTTATTATAAAAAAGCACAAATGGATCACTGATGATATATTTTGCATTGATTTTTGAACCTAGTTTGCTAAGGGGCATGATAAAACCGGCTTCACTTAACTCTGCAACTGCATCTTTTATCTTTGAACCACTTTTTTCACCAAGAGCATTTGCTAGTTCTGTTTGAGTAAATCCACTCTGCTTTTGACTTAAAATTTTTATGATAGATGAGTAGTAGGATGCCTTTGCATCAAAAAGAGATTTTAAAACCTCACTGTACTCTTTATTGAGATGACCATCGATGTTAAAAATGAGTTCATCGATGTTTTGAGCAATAGTTTTTGAACTATCAAGCAGGCTTAAATATTTAGCAACCCCTCCAAGCACCATATAAGTCTCTGCGATAGTTTTATCATCAATATGAAAGTTTTTCTCTTTTATCAAATACTCTTTTGTCTCTTTGAGGTCAAATGGTTTGAGATGAATTTTTATATCAAGTCTTTGATAAAGTGGTCCGTTACTATCTTCAAATATTTTATTTTTGATCCAAGAGGAGTTTGAACCACAAAGAATCAGCACTATATTTTTATTGCTTAGTGCAAATTCATTCCAAAAATAGCCAAGTGCTCCTATGAAACCACCGCTATTTTTTTTATCAATCCATGGAATTTCATCCAAAAAAATGACTACTTTTTGATTTGGTGTTTGGCTAGAAGAGATCGCTTTTTTTAAAAAGTTAAACCCACTCATCCAGTTTGTTATATCTTTTGAAGGTTCGCATTTAAACCAATCATAAATAGCTTCGATAAAATTCTCTAATTGAGTAGAACTATCAAGCATATACGAACCCGTAAACCTAAAAAAGAGACAATCTTTTTTATGCTCGCTAAACATATGGTTAATAAGATAAGTTTTTCCTATCCTTCTTCTACCATATACAGCAATAAGCTTACTCTCATCTTGCTCGCAAGCATTTGATAAGATTTCTAGTTCTTTGTTTCTACCAATCATTTCAAGCCTTTAATGCGTATATATTTCGCAATATTATCATAAATACGAAATATAATCAATTTCTGATGAGTAGATTTCATTTTTTTATTTTAATTACACTTTTAATCAAGAGAATTTCTCAGATTATTAGCATCTTTTTTTACCATATTTTAAACAAGATATTTTTTTCATCATAAAATTTAAAACCATTTTTTGCTTCTGTTTCATTTTAAGCTTGATGTTGATATTTTTTTAAAAATGGAAACATTTTTGAAACAAAAGGAACCACATGGAAACATACTTAAATTATCAGGAAATGCCTATTTTAGGCACTTATTCATTTTCTAATATTGATTTATTACCAAATTACCAAGTCCAGTATTCGGAGCTACAACAACATGGAACCCCTGAGACTAGGGACTTCTAACCTTTCATAAATCATTCTGTGTCAAATTAAAACTTAGATTATTTTAGAATAAAGTGGAGATTCATTCACAGGGGTGTAATTTGCATTTATGCTCGTTAAATCTATCCCATCCGCAATAAACATTCTATTTGTAGTAGGTCATATAAAAAGTGAGCAGATAGTTCCACATGCTAAGATTGAAGTCATAGTTTATTTCAGTAAAATAGAGTATTCTTGCGTATCTAAAATTTAATTATGTGATTTTTAAGGAATACAATGGCACTTCATTTATATACCGAACTACAAAAAGCAAAAAGTGAAGAGGATGTTAAAGACGCATATATTAAGGCTTTGGGGCTAAAGAGTTTCACAAAAGGGCTTATTGATATCCAAACAGATGTAATTTGGTTTGAAGCCAAAGACACGGGCAAAACTTCCACTTATGCCATGTTTACGCAACTGCTTCATTATGTTCAATTTGCTATGGACAAAGGCGAGCAAGTTCCTCCGTTTTTATGCGTAATCGACACCGAAAAAGCGGCGCTCATGAAAAGTAGTGATGTACTCCCTTTTTTAGCAAAAAAAACCATCAAATGGGGAAAATCCGCCAGTAAATTTACTCCCGAAGCACTTGCAGAAGTCTCTACGCACATCGGAACGCACTTTGTCTCTTTCAAAATTTCCACACATGAAGAGGAGTTTATCAGCACGGTAAAAACGGCTATAAAATCGGGCAACATTATCCGTACACCCATCACACCCGACAACTTAAAACAAGTTTTTGACAAATGGGTCGAGATGATTGGTCGTGAAATCAACGGTGTAAACGAAGAAGATTATGCACTGCTCTTTTTTGCCGACATCATGCATGACGGAACCATCTCAACGCACGCTAACCTTCCCGCCGAACTGCTCCACAAAAATGATGCACCCGTTTTTAGTTTGGGCGGAAAACTTTATGAACTTGGCAACAAAGAAGGGTATCGTCAATTTTGGGCGATTTACCACAAACCGCCAAAAGCGGAATACCGTGACTATCTTTTAGAGCGACGCGATAGTCTTATTCCAACCGATGAGCGAAGTTTCAAAGGAGCCTATTACACGCCTTTAGCCGTGGTGGACAAAGCCTATGACAAGCTCGGCGAAACACTCGGTAAAAATTGGCAAAAAGAGTACATTGTTTGGGACATGTGTTGTGGTGTCGGCAATCTCGAAGTCAAGCACTCCAACCATCGAAATATTTACATGTCCACCCTTGATAAAGCCGATGTAGATGTGATGAAGGCTACAAAAACATGTGTTGCGGCGACACGGTTTCAGTATGACTATTTGAACGATGATATTACGGATGAGGGAAAGATTGATTATAGCCTCACGAATAAAGTTCCCCAAACTCTGCGAAAAGCGATAGCTGAGGGTAAAAAGATTTTGGTTTTGATTAATCCGCCTTATGCGGAATCAGGAGCAGGTGTTGAAAGTGGAAACAAGGCAGGTGTAGCAACGACAAAAATTTCAAGTAATATGGAAGAATTTGGTTATGCTAAACGAGAATTATTTGCACAGTTTTTAGTAAGAGTTTATCAAGAAATTCCAACTGCTACGGTTGCAATGTTTAGTACATTGAAATATGTAGTTTCGCCAAATTTTGAGCAATTTAGAATACTATGGCATGCACGATATTTAGGTGGGTTTGTAGTTCATAATAAAGTATTTGATGGATTAAATGGTAATTTTCCTATAGGCTTTTTAGTTTGGAAAACAAATCCAAATTCGCCAAAAATTGTTACAGAAATTAATACTGAAGTTTTAGATAAGAAAGCTCAACCAATAGGTGAAAAAGTATTTTATAATCTACCAGCAAATCAATTATTAACCAAATGGGTGGATAGACCAAAAGCCAATAAAAATAAAACAATACCTTTAAAAAATGCTATTACTCCAGCAAGTAAAACAAAAGATGTAAGAGGCTTATTTTGGTCTGATGATGCTATTGGAAGTCTGTACGCTCATGCAAGTGATATGCAAAATGCAAATTTAACGGCATTATTATCTTCATGTTATAGTAGCCCAGGTGCTTTCTTCGTTAATCCAAAAAACCTTTGGCAAGTTGCAATCATTTTTACAGTTCGTCGTATTATCAAACAAACATGGCTCAACGACCGCGATCAGTTTTTACAACCGACTGAACCATTATCCGACGAATTTAAAAATGATTGTTTGATTTGGATGCTTTTTCATGGCAGTAACCTATCGGCAAGTGCCAACGACCTTGAATGGAACAGCCAAAAATGGTCAATCGTAAACCACTTCATTCCTTTTACAGAACAAGAAGTAAACGCCCCTGAACGCTTTGAGAGTGATTTTATGGTGCAATATTTGAGTGACAAAAAATTAAGCCCCGAAGCCAAAGTGGTAATGAATGAAGGAAAAAAATTGTGGCAAATCTATTTTTCACAAACCGATGTTCGCACCGTGCGAGATGAACTCAAACTCAACCGCAGCGATGTCGGCTGGTACCAAGTCCGTAAAGCACTCGAAGCAAGAAACAAAGATGCGATGGGCGTGGAAATAGACTTTTCAAAATTCAAATCAACTTACACCATACTCAGCGACAAACTCCGCCCACAAGTGTATGAACTAGGATTTTTACGATAATAGACTTCTTGCATAAAATACACACTCCAAGGAGTGTGTGGGTTGCGTAAGATATCTAACCGTTTTGCACAAAACGGTTACCTTTTTTTATCGAATCGGAATATAAGCAAACCCTTCGTTTTGTTTGTCGATGAGACCGATGGTCGAATTCGGCACTATTTTTACAAAATCATAAAGAGTGGACTCTTCTATTTTCAAACCTTTCATGCCAACTGCACATATAAAAAATTCCACCCCGTAGGTCTCTGACATGGATGCCAATCTTTTGCTCAAATCGGTCTGTGCCTTTTTTAAAACTTTGTCGTCTTTAAAAGGGGATGCGGCTAGCTCTTTTATGAAAAACTTGTAGGCACCTCCGTGGATGACAACCGCCACTTCAAGCTCTTCAAGTTTACTTTCATAGTGTGTTTTTTGGTAAGCAATGCCAGAGAGTAGTCTTTTTTCTAAGGTTGCCACATCGCCTGTCGTTAAGTCGAAAACGACTTTATGGAGACTCTCTTGTGCATGTAAAAACCCAAACATTGCTAGCATGATGAGAAATATTTTCATTTCTACTCCGTTATTTCTTTTAAAATAGACTCAAAATCATTTTGTGCCTTCATCAAGACTTCATTTGCCTCTTTGTCTTGGACTAGAGCACTGCTCATCCAGTTGTAAACTGCGGGAAATCCCATCACGATTTTGTCTTCATCTTTTTTCTTGTAAACCATGACGGTACATGGAGCAAAGGCTGCGGCTTCAGGTCTGCTTTGTGCTACAGTGTAGATAACCTTAAGTTTGCAGATAGAGTATGTGTCATAAAAATCATAAGGAGACTCAGCAGTGCCACCCTCTTTTAGCTCTTCGTTATAGTCTAAGAAACTAGGCATGACAAACCCTAAAGGCTCAAATCCTGACTCCAAACTCATCTCAACATTCTCTTTCGCAGTCGCCCAGTCTTGCCCTTCTAGCTCAAGTTCGTAGCGAGTTATGAGATCACGAGACTCTTTGAGACTGTCTTCGCTGATGGTGTGTTTTACATTTGGAGCAAGGTTTGTTATAACCTTGAGCACTTCTTTTTCTATCTTTTTTAAAATTTCAGAGTCCGCCCCCAAAATTTTAGCCTGTGCCTCAGAGGTGAGGGCAGAAATATGGAGCGTGTCTTCCTTTAAACCTTGGTAGATGCCTACGCCCATTGGCACAAAAACTCCTGCCTGCGGGTGTGCTTTTACTAAATCTTTTGAGAGCTTAGTGTGGTAAAGCGTTAAAAGTGTAAAAACCTTAAAGGTGGTTTTTTCGAACTGCTTTTGAAAAGGTCCATTCATTTCAGAGTTAACACCCAAAGAAAAACCTTGACTGGTAAAGGCTTTTTCTATCATAGAGGGAGTTATTTTTCCCGCTTTGTTTTCTATTTCAAAGAGGTGCAAATCACCTTTTGCATAGAGTGTTACTGCACTTAAAAGTGCTACTATAAGAACAACTATTTTTTTCATTTTATTTCCTTTTTTTAGTTTATGGGACTATATTGACCCAGCCCTCTTGGACTCTTTCTACCATTTCAACTATGCCGGCGGTAACTATTTCCACCCCGTCGATCAACTCTTCTTTTTTGATTTTTTTTGTCTGCATCGTGTTACCGCAAGCCACAAATTCAACATCATATTGCATAAGTGCATCGACACGAACGGCGATCTCTTTTTGTGATTTTAGAAGTGTTTTTATCCCATGATAGTAGGCGACGATTCTCATCTGTACTTTTTCTGGTCCATAAAACTTCAAGACATTATTTGCACTGCTTAGGACATGGTTGATCTCATTTTCATCTCCACTTTTTATGGAAAAAACTATTTTACGCTGGTTGTCTATGGCAGGTTTTGGCTCTGCGTAAATTGTATCGGCAAAGGTGTATATGCTCAGACACAAGGCAACAAATATAAGCTTCATCATGGCAACTTCTCCGTTAATGATTTAAAATCTTCTTTATTCCAAGCACCCGGTATTTTTTTTACTATTTTCTGGTTTTTATCCACAAAATAAAAAGTAGGCGTAAAGGAAACCTCTAAGCCAAGAGGCAAATCTTGCTCATCTAAGTTTATTTGCACAGGAATAAATCTCTTTGCTATCCATGCCGCCATCTCTTTATCTGCAAAAACATCTCTGTCCATCTCTTCGCAGTAATGGCAACCTGTTCGGACTACATCTATCATGATGAGTTTGTTTGTTTTCTTCTGTTCCTTCAGTGCTGCTTCATAAGTTTTAAGCTCAAAGGCAGATAAAAACAAGGTCACCATCATGAGGGCTAAAACAACTTTACTCATGGTTCCCACTCCAACATTCTGTATGCTGTTTCTACATTTTGTCTGTGTAAACTCTCATACATTTTAAAATTTTTAAAATTTTCCATTTTTACGCTGTTAACTGTATCTGCGATTTCTTCGCCCGCTTCTATGGCAGAAGAGACGCTCTCCACGAGCTCGCTTAGATAGGCATATGTGGCATCTACCGAATGTTTGTCCACTAGGCTCCCATGCCCGCCGATAACGAACTCGGCATCTATTGATTTTATGGCTTCAAGGGCTTCTATCCAGTTTCTTAGATGACCGTCTCGAATGGAAGGAAGCCTCTCGTTAAACACCAAATCTCCTGCAAATACTGTCGAATACTCGGGTATGTAAATGTAAAGGTCACTGTTTGAATGAGCTTTTTTATTTACACTCTTTATGATAACTTTTTTGCCGTCTATTTCTAAACCTTTTTCGCTCTCTACGAACTCATTTGGAAAAACCTGCGTAGTCCCTGCGTAAGCATCTTTAGTGATACGCATTTGCATTCTTGTCATTGCAACTTTCGGTTCATTTTGAAACTCTTTGGAGCCTAGGATGTTGACACCCAACTCTTTATAATAAGCATTTCCCAGCCAATGGTCATCATGCGTGTGTGTGTTGATAACGAAAGAGATAGGTAAGGCTTGAATCTCTTTCATTTTTGTGTATGCCTGCTTGGCGAACTTGTATGTCGGACCGCTGTCTATCACAAGATAGCTGCTCCCCATATTGACAAAGCAAGAGTTCACCATGTTGCCGTTGTTATGCTCATCCATAACCTCTGCTAACCCAAAAAAGCAATACGTCGAAGCATTCACTTTTTCGGGCTTAAGCGCATAGTCATAACCGAGGAGAAAATGAAAAAATAGTACATTTAGCAGAAGTAATTTCAAAGCAAAACCTTTTTATTTATAATATATAATGAGAAGA
>DJAA01000040.1:0-147 GCA_002428085.1 Sulfurimonas sp. UBA6014
GTTTGAGAGTCATGATGCTAAAATAGAGCAAACATAACAAGGGCTAAAAATGGCATACAAGCATGATTATGACAAAATTCTCATAAGATTAACATCTGAATTATCAAGACTTAATGATGGGGAGTTTAATACAAGTGATAGAACCAT
>DJAA01000040.1:283-39849 GCA_002428085.1 Sulfurimonas sp. UBA6014
AAACTGTTTTCTTTGTAAAGCGTCATTTTCACATACGCTGAGGGAAATTTAGCCAATGCTTTTTTGCCCGCATTTTCTTGAGAGTTACAGACAATGCCACTTTTTTTTGAAACCTCTAGTTTAAAATTGCATCGTGCATCAAAAGCATAAAGACTCTCCAACTGCTCTTGAAGTTTATGCTCAGGCGGAAAAACTACCAATCGCATGCAAGGAATTTTATCTTCTATGGCTTTTGCGTCATAGATTGTAACAGAGGCGTTATCACTACAAGCGGTTAAAAAAAAGGCTAAAAAAGCGAGAGAAAAATATGTTTTCACCATTATCTTTTTTTAAATAGTAGGAGTGTTTTATCTCCAGTATCATAAAGCGAAAAAGTTTGTTTATCAAAAAGCTCTAAACCTTCAAGTTTTTGAAATATTTTTATTTTATGAAAGTATTGGATGATAGTGTCCTGATATTTTTTATAACTTCCATTGGCTTCTTTTTCAAAAAGAGTAAATTTAGTAGCAAGCTCATCATTTAAAAATACGGCATCTACGCTTAAAAACTCTTTATCATTTTCACTCGTCATACTTCCCTCTGCAACATCACTAAAACCATAGCGAGTGTTTACATCAGCTATAAAAAGTCCTTCATCACTGAGTTTTTGACTTACAGCATATAAAAACTTGAGTAAATCTTCTTCATTTAAAAAGTTCAAAACATCAAAAATAGCCACGATAGCATCGTACTTCCCCTCGACATCTGCAACATCGATACACTCAGCATCAAAGCCCTGAAGCTTGCACTCTTGAACCATAACAGCACTTAAATCAATCCCTTTGCAGGTTACGCCATCACTCATCATGCGTCGCATAAAGCCACCGCGACCACATCCAATATCTAAAAGTGTTTTGACATTTTTGCCCTCTAGTTCTGAGTGATAAAGGTCATAAAGGGCTTCTGTTGCCTCTTCAATGCCAAGCAAATGTTCAGCTTTTGCGTATAAATCTAAGTTTGTCATACGATTTTTTGTTCTGCTTTTATGACTGCATTTATCTTTTCGTAAATATCTAAAACTTCATCTTTTTTGGCAATGAAGCTATTTTTGTTGGCGATAAGATAAGTTGAAGAGGTCATGATATCTGCAACCACTTCTAAACCGTTTTGCTTCATGGTCGCCCCTGTTTCAACAACATCAACTATCATATCAGCGAGTCCGATGAGTGGAGCAAGCTCGATAGAGCCATAGAGTTTTATGATATCAACGGAGACAGCGCGTTGTTCAAAATAGCGTTTTGTGATGTTAACCATTTTTGAAGCGACTTTGATATCAGGTTTATTGAGGTCAAGTTTTTCACCCTTTTTCATACCGATAGAGACTTTACAAATCCCCCGCTTAAGGTCTAAAAGACGCATCACATCAAGCCCTTGTTCTTCGAGTGTATCTAATCCAACTACGCCAATATCGGCCGCTTGGTGGTAAACATACGTTGCAACATCTTGATTTCTCACAAGTAAAAAACGAAAATTTGAAGTCTCTAGAATAAGTTTTCTATCATCAAATGCAAAACCTTCTCCAAAAATAGTCTCAAAAATCTCTAAAGTCTCTTTCGCGATACGACCCTTTGGAAGTGCAACACTTAGCATAAGTCAGCCTTTTTCATAATCTTTTTCATTCCTTTAAATATAAGAGTCTCATCGACTTTAGCATCTCTAAAGAGCGTTGCAAAGAGCGTTGCATCTCCACCTGTGAGATAAATATCCATGCCATGAGCGACAACTTCATTATAAAGTAGCTTCAAATACCCATAACTGAGAGCATCAGCGGAATTTTTTGGCATTTTATCTAAATCAATCTCAAAATTAAATGAGTAGTCAAGTGCCTTAGAAATATTTTTGTACGTTTGGCTCATGGCTCGCACTCCAGGATAAATAAAACCGCCCCCAAATACACCGTTTTTTACAAGGTCAACTGTTACCGCACTGCCAGCATCTAAAATAATTCCATTTTCGATCGCTTCACAGGCAAATATTCTATCCACACCCATAGTTTCATAATAGTGTAACATATCGACATGAGAGGACAAATCAATCCAATTTTTTAACTCTTTTAAAATTTCTTTCACGTTTGGATTGACACAAATATAAAATATTTGCTCATGCAAGGGAGCGGGATTAAAAGTTTTCACATCCTCTTTGTACTCTTTTGTGCCGTCTAAAAAATGGTACGATGTATTTCCTACGTCACAAAGAAGCATCAGTGAAATTTCCAGCCCTGAGCGAGAAAAGCCTCTTTTGCTTTAGAACAAAGTGGTGCATCAAGAAAAATAATTTTATACTTAAAATTATGTTCACAAAAAATTGTCATCTTTGCGTAAATCTCTTCAAACTTATGGACATCTTTCATAAGCAATTTACTTTTTTGACTCACTGCGAAAATAGCCCAAAAATAGCCTGAAATATCCGTTGCTTTATAAATTTTTATCTTATTTCTCACCCCTAAATCTTTAGGAGCTATTTCTTGCATTTTTTTATAAATTTTCCCTTTTTTTCTTAGGGAGTCTACTACCATTTGCATTTGCGTCTCAAGCCTTTTTATTTTAAAAGTTTATTTTAGCCTTTCTTGCCTTTAAACCATAAATTTTGGATATATTTTTTTGATGATAAAGTATATTTTACATCCTAAACAAAAGTTAAAAAGAACATCTAAAAGTGAGCAAGAGAGAAAAATGGTAGCTACAAAAAGAGAAAGTGGCAACGAATCTAAAAAATGTGCCATGATAAGTAAAAGGACAAAAAGCAGACCAAAATAAGCCGCAAGCCTTTTTGCGCCGCCATCAATAAAACTATCTTTTAATCTCAGGGCTTTTTTACTATATTTTGCAAGAACAAAAAGTGGGGAATATTTTTTATCTCCGTATAACTTAACCAAAAAGTCTAAGGCTAAAAAGAAAAGGATAAAAACTGTAAAGTTTATAAAATATGCCAGCACCAACGTGCTCACAAAAAGTGAATTAATTCTCGAGATATTGGTATCAACACGGATAAAACTCATAGGACATGCATAAGACATAGTGACCCTTTAATAAAATAATGGCAAAAGTCTAATATGATTTTCTTAAACCTAAGTTATTGAAATTTCTTATATCTCGTGCAATACTTTTTTTTATGTTTGCAACTTTAAAACCCAAAAAATAAACAAATGTACCGATTTGATTTGAATGTGATATTTGAATAAAAAATATATGTTATAATCGTAGCTTACTTTACAGAAGAAAATATATGGTAATTTGGAGGAAAGATGTTTATCAATAAAAGTGCATTCGCAATAAAAAAACTTGTTTCATTGTTTTTTTTATCTTTACTTTTAAATGTTTCGCAACTCAGCGCAACAGATTCACTAACGCTGAGTGAAGCAATTGAGATTTTAAAATCACAAAATTTGGAAATACAAACAGCGATTTTAGATGTAGACGCTGCAAAAGCCGATGAAAAAACAGTTTCAGGAAACCATTGGGGGAAATTGGATTTTATTCAAGATATTGCAAATTCAAATGATGCAGGAAATGTTTTTGGATTTAAACTCACTTCTAGAGAGGCTACGTTTGGGGATTTTGGTGCTGAAGAGTTTATGAATGCAACTGGAATGAACGGTGGCATACCACCTCAAAGTGCTTACACGACTCCTCCTGAAAATCTAAACTACCCAGAGGCTAGAACCCTCTTCCAAAGCAAGCTCAAATACGAAGTCCCTCTCTTTACTGGCTTTCAAATCAGTAGCTACACAGACATCATGAATGCTATGACAAAAATGAAAGGGTTAGAAAAAGAACAAATTGTCAACGAAAAAGTATATGAGCTGAGAAAAAGTTTTTATGACATGGCACTCTTAGAAGAATCAATCAAAAACTTAAACACTATCCTTCAAAATATTGATATTTTACAAGAAATGACAAAAAGTATGATTGATGTCGGTTATGCGAAAAAAGTCGATTTGCTTGAAGTTGAGGCAAAAAAAGGCAATGTTGAGCGACTCATTGTCCAAATGCACTCTAACCAAAAACTTCTCTATCACTACATAAGTTTTTTACTCAACCAAAATGTAACTCAAATCACTCCACCCTCTGAGAATGTTCTTATGCCAATATTTACAAACGAAGATGTTTTGGGCAAAAACTTAGATGTTCAAAGAGCCGCAACAGGATTAGAAGTTCGTAAAAGTATGGTGTCTGTTTCAAAATCGTCTTATTATCCGATGGTGGGAGCGTTTGCTGAAATAGCGACTGCAGATGATACTTTTTTAGGTGATGCAGATGACCACAAGTCATACACAGTTGGTGCGAGACTTTCTTGGAATCTTTTCAACGGTGGCATAGATAGTGCAAAACTTGAAAAAGCGCAAGTTGAGCAACTTAAAACGCAGGCACAAGTGCAACTTGCTCGTAAAGGGATTACGCTTCAAATCGATAAAATACGAACAGAAATCACAACGCTTGATTCTGACGTTATATCTTTGCAAAAAGAGTTAGCACTGGCAAATGAGATTTATAGCAACTACGAGGGAAGATACCGAGAAAAACTCTCCTCTATGAGTGATGTTATCATCAAACAGTCAGAACAAATCCAAAAAATCCTACAACTGCAACAAACAAAAAATATGCGAAATGAGAGAATATTCGCACTTGAAAAATTAGCAAACGGAGAACAAAAATGATAAAAAAACTTTCACTAATACTAATGTTTGGAGCTTCGCTCATAGCGGAGACTTTAACTCTCTCAGGAAGCGTTATCTCTGACAATGAAAAAATGATTACAAGCCGTTTTATGGGGTTTGTAACAAATGTAAATGTCTCAGAGGGTGCTTATGTCAAAAAAGGCGATCTGCTTTACACCATCGATTCTAAAGAGATTGATGCAGCTTTGACGCAAGTCCAACTTGCTATTTCACAGGCTCAACTCTCCCTCCAAATGTACCAAAACCAATACACAAACGTAAAGCTCAATCTTGAGAGACATAAAAGACTTTTAGAAAAAGATATGGTTTCAAAATTTGAAGTTGAAAATCTCTCCCTTGCAGAACAAAACCTAGCCAACATGATAACTATCGCTCAAAAGCAAGTCACTCAAGCGGAAGCTCAACTCGCACAAGTTAAAAATCAATACAGATATCTTAATATCGAAGCTCCAAATGATGGCGTTATCGTGGCAAAAAATATTAAAGTTGGAGAGATGGCAATGCCTGGCATGCCAGCTATCGTTTTGTCAGATTTAACACATTTAAAAATAGCAGCTGAGATAGCAGAGAGCAATCTAGGACTTATAAAACATGGAAAAAAAGTCACAGTAAATATCCCTTCACTGGGCATTAAAGAGATTGGAGAAGTGAGTGCTATTATCCCAAGCTCAAATCCCATGACCCACTCTTTTAAGATAAAAGTATCGTTCAACAACAAACGAAAAACGGTCTATCCTGGTATGTATGCTACGATAAGTATCGATTAAGGTGAAGTCATGACACACCATAAACCTTACGAACCAAAAGATTTTGCTGGTAAGTTGGCAAAAGCATTTTTACGTAGTCCTCTCACCATTGTACTTGGTATATTTTTGCTAGCAATCGGATATTTAGCTCTAAGTATCATGCCGCGCGAAGAAAATCCTCAAATGGTAGTCAGTGGCTCAACCGTCATCGTTGCCTTACCAGGGGCTAGTGCAGCTGAGATTGAAAAAGTAATTGTGCGACCACTTGAGAGAAAACTCAAAGAGGTAAAAGGTGTCGAGAACATCAGTGGAATGGCCATGGATAATGTCGGCATCGTCAATGCTGCTTTTTTCATTGGAGAAGAAAAAGAGGGTTCAAACCTCAAAGTGTATGATAAAATCATGCAAAATTCAGGCATGTTTCCAAAAGGGGCTATGAATCCTATCATCAAGCCGCTTGATATTGATGTCGATATTCCCGTTGTCTCGGTCGCATTTTATTCCAATAATCCAAATATGAGTAAAACTGAGCTTTATGACAAGGTCAAAGATATTCAACACCAAATAAACGGACTGGCAAACGTCGCAGTTACGGAAATAAAAGGTGGAAATAAACACCAATTTAACATCGAAGTTGATATCAATAAACTCTCAGGATACAACCTCTCCATGGGGCAAATTGTTCAAGCTGTGCAGTCACTCTCCTACAGTGTTCCAGCCATTAAAAATAGATCTCAAGATAACAAAATAGTCATGGTTGGGGTAAAAAATGCCATTGAAAATGAAAAAGATGTTGGCAATATTATTGTCGCGCAATATATGGACTCTCCAATCTATCTCAATCAAATTGCAACTGTATCTGGGTCTTATGATATTCAAAATTTTAAGTCTGTCTCCATCAGCGTACAAGACAAAGAGGGAAAATTTACACCGCTTCAAGAACAAGTTACTTTAAGTGTTTCAAAACTACAAGGGACCAATGCCGTTGTGATTGCTAATGCTGTCAAGAGCGAACTTGAATCGTATAAAGAGTCTTTAAAGAAAAATGGCATTAGTTTTGTCATTACAAGAAATGACGGCGAACGTGCAAACGAAGCGGTTAATGAGCTTGTGTTTCACCTTCTTTTATCTATCGTTATCATCGCAATACTTTTGGTTTTTGTCCTCGGATGGAGAGAGTCTCTTATCGTTACTTTTACGGTTCCAGCTATTTTAGCCATCACTTTATTTACCGCTTATCTCACGGGTCAAACCATTAACCGTATTACACTTTTTGCCTTTTTACTCTCGCTTGGACTCTTGGTCGATGCCGCTATTATTGTGATTGAAAACATTCATAGACATTACCATTCTATAGAATCACAACACGAAGATGTCGATACGCTTATGATAAAAGCAACTGATGAAATAGGACCACCGACAAATATCGCAACACTTGCAATCATCATGACAATGGTTCCAATGGCGTTTGTGGGTCAAATGATGGGACAATTTATGAAACCCATTCCTGCGAATGTTCCCGTGGCTCTTATAGCCTCACTCTTTGTAGCGTATATATTTACGCCATATCTGGCGGTTAGAATGTTAAAAAAACCAGACCATAGTAAAGGGAGCCACTAATGTTTAAAAAGTTTGAAAACGCTGTTTTGGCAGGAATACAAAGTCCCATCCAAAGAAAAATGATTTTATTTGGAACACTTGTAGCTTTCATCTTCTCTATTTTAATGATAGCTCCTACTAAAATGGTTCTCGCCAAAATGTTGCCTGGAAAAAATAATGACACCTTTACCATTTATGCAAATCTGGCAAATGGAAGTTCTATTTCGCAGACAAAACAAGTAGCAGACTGTATTATCACCTTTGTGCAACAAGAAAAAGAAGTGACCGATACAGAGGTATTTTTGGGGATGGGTTCCCCTCTTGATTTTGCAGGACTCATCAAAGGTTCTCACTTTAAAAATTCAGAAAATGTTGCAGAAATAGTTTTAAACCTTACAAAAAAACACCATAGAGAAGAGCCCTCTTATCTGATGGTTCAAAGAATGCGACCTTTAGTGCAAAAAAATTGTGAATCACTTTATGCAGATACGGTCATTACTTTTGTAGAACCACCCGCAGGTCCTCCAGTTTTAGCAGCAATTGTTGCTGAAATATACGGCCGTGATGCAGAAGGGATACGAAAGCTCGCTGCGAGAGTATCGGATGTTTTCAAAAACACAAAAGGACTTGTCGATGTTGATATCATGCAAGATGAGATTTATGATACGTATGAAATCATCGTTGATAGTACGAAAGTTGTCCGCTCGGGAGTATCAATCAAACAGTTAAACGATATTTTATATTTAGCCTTTGAAGGGATGGAGATTGCTGTCAAGAATTCAGATATCTATAACGACCAAGTCCCTATTTATCTCTCACTCAGTGAAGAATCAAAAAGATTTACAAAAAAAGATCTCAATGCTGTAGAGATAAAACTCTCCTCCTTAAAACTGATGAATAATATAGGGATGATGATACCCATCACAGAACTCATTCATATCATTCCTAAAAAATCAAACCCAATGATTATGAGCAAAAACTTGCATCAGATGACCAATGTTATGGCTGAGACAGATATGGTTTCTCAAGTTTATCCTCTTATGGAGGCTAGAGACGTCATACTCAACTCTTTTAGCGATACGTATAACATTGAAAAAATAGGCTTATTTAATCTTCGTCTCACCGAAAAATCAACAATGAAAGTCTACGAACTTATTTGGGACGGAGAGATGGAAGTAACGCTTGATACTTTTGTAGAACTTGGCGCAGCTTTTATTGCGGCCCTAATACTTATCTTTTTACTCATGGTTATCTACTACAAAAGCTATACTTTAAGCGGTATTATCCTTTTAGGTTCTTTCCTTTCCATCATTGGAGTTATAGTCGGGCACTTTATTATGGATATTTTCTCTGCAGATACATTTTTCCTCACCGCAACATCGCTAATAGGCTTTATTGCCCTTATCGGGATTAGTTCACGCAACTCTTTACTCTTAATAGACTTTACAAAGTCTCTCATGAGTGAAAAAGGTTTGCATAAAGCAGAAGCTATAGCTTACGCAACTGCAACCCGCGCCAAACCGATTTTTCTAACCGCAGCGGCGATAATATTAGCCTCAACTCTTTTAGCAGGAGACGCCGTATTTGGTGGACTTGGTGTTGCACTTATTTTTGGAACTGTTGCAGCTGTAATCTCATCACTTGTCATCGTGCCAGTGCTCTTATATATGTCTGACCTTGAAAAACATTTTCACTTTCACGAGAAAAAAGCGGTCTCTGTTTTTGAACCATAATTTCTAAGCTCATTCCTTGCAAAACCATTGCAGGGAGTGAGCAATCTTAGGAGAGTATAAGATGCAAATTTTAGAATGGATTACACAAAAAATTGCCACCATCGATGCATTATATATGCAACTTGACCACTATGAAGATAGTGAAACACTCCATCAATATAGAGTAAATTTAAGAAAACTCCAGTCATTTGCTAAAATCTATTTTGATGAAACAGAGAAAAAAAATGCACCTAAATTTACCAAAATCATCAAAGAGATCATTAAACCTACTTCTACACTACGAGATTTAGATGTATTTTTGGAAGATATGCATCTCATAGAGTGTTCGCAACAAGCAACAAATGCACTTAAAATTTTACTTCTTGAACAAAGAGAAATGGCATTGGAAATATTTTTAGCTCATAAAGACTCTCTAAAGTATAAACAAAATCTCTTGCTACTAAAGGGACTTGTCAATGGACAAATACGAACAGTAAGTCGTGAGAAAAGCTCTAAAATCATAGAAAAACTTCATAAAAAAATGTATGAAAAATTTTACAAAATCAACTCTCATTCCTCTCCAAAAGAGCTTCACCACTTAAGAATTCAATTTAAAATTTTAAGATATGGGTTAAATGTACATAATGAGTGCTTTGCAATGGAGACAACACTCTCATCTGACTTGCATGATTTAAAAATGCTCCAGGATATTTTTGGCGTTATTCAAGACAACAGTAGCAGATTACAATTTATTCTTCATTATGAAGCACAATTCACCAAAGAGCACTTCATGGAGTTAAAAAATTATTTTGAGAAAAAAATTGCTCTCGCTAGAGAAGAGTTACTTGCGTTGGTTATAAGATAAAGTTTTGAAGAAATATTTACTCAAGGAGTAAGCTCATCAAATGAGCTATACTCGATAGTATGGGAAAGAATTAAAGTCTTGCGTAATGAACGCTTAAACAAGCATCAAGAGAAGCAAGTTGCGCAAGTGTAGATTCATTGACAGCATCATCTACTAAAATAACAGCGAGGGCTTGAGACTCATTATTTCTTGCAAGTGAAAAGTCCGCAATATTGACGTTGTTTTTAGCTAATGTTGAACCTATACTTCCTATAACACCTGGAACATCACTATTTTTAAATAAAATCATGTCCCCTTTGAGTGCAACTTCAATATCAAAGCCATCAATAGCTACGATGCGTTTGACTCCATCATCAAAAATAGTTGCAGACATACTGGTAGTACCTTCGCCAGTTGTAAGCTTGACGGTAATCAAGTTTTTAAATACAGAGGATTCACCTAAAGCTTCCCACTCTATTTTAATCCCTTTTTGTTTTGCAACAAATTCAGCATTGACGTAGTTTATAGTATCATCACTACTTTGACTCATGGCACCCACTGCAACAAAAGTAGAGAGAGATTCAACATAATTTGAGATATCACCTTGTCCACTTACTTTGATGGCAATTATTTGTGATTTATTGATTTGAGAAGCTAAAAAGCCTATCTTTTGACCCATTTCTAAAAATGGTTTCACATACACTGGTATTTTACTCTCATCAATAGGCAAGTTCATGGCATGGGGATATGCAATTCCCTTTGCTGCTTCTATTGCATTTCGTGCCGCTTGCGTCCCAATATTGTATTGAGACTCAAAAGTATTTGCCCCCAAGTGAGGAGAAACTGTGATGTTATCAAGGTCTAGTAATGGATTATTAACAGCTGGTTCTTTGTTAAATACATCAATACCTGCAAAACGAATTTTTTTAGATTTGAGTCCGTTATAAAGTGCCTCTTCATTGTAAAGACCGCCTCTAGCACAGTTGATAAGAACAACTCCATCTTTCATTTTAGCTATTTCTGCTTCACCGATAATATTAATCGTCTCTTTATTTTTAGGTGTATGAATCGTAATAATATCACAAGCCAAAATATCTTCAAAGTTTTTAGCATACACCATGTCACAGTCTGTTACTGTTGAAGGGTGAATATATGGGTCATAAGCAACGATGTCCATCTCAAACGATTTTGCACGTTTAGCTACACGAGAACCGATATTACCAAAACCGATAACACCAAGTTTTTTTCCCTTAAGCTCATAGCCATACCATTTTTCTCTTTTCCAAACTCTCTCAAGTTTTAAATGATTGTGTGAATACGGAAACATTCTCATACATGAGAGCATATGTGCCATGGTGAGCTCTACGGCAGCTATTGTGTTTGCCGTAGGGACATTCATAACGATAATTCCCTCTTTTGAACACCCCTCAATGTCAACATTGTCAACACCAACACCCGCACGAACAATTGCTTTCATGTTTTTTGCATGTGCTATAAATTTCTCATCTACATCTGTTGAACTTCTTGTAATAGCTACATCTGCTGTTTCAATGATTTCTAATAATTTTGTTTTATCTTCATCGGCTGCCATGATAAAATTGATATTCTCATCATTTCGAAGCATTTCAAGTCCAGCTTCATGAATATGATCACAAACGACAATAGTGTGTTTTTTCATTCTATTTCCTCTTTATACGGCATGATATTTGCCGAGATTTGATAATTTTTCAAGATTTTTACTAGAGAATTTAACTTTTCTAGATTTTTTGAAAAAATAAGTAACTCTACTTTTTCTTTTTCTTTGGTGAGATAATATCGCAATTCATGTTGTTTTAGTTCCTCTTTTAGACAAAAAAGTTGATATGGATCTAAAAGGGAAGCAGATAATTTATAAGTGACGGTATTGACTATTTTTTCATTTAAATCAAGTTCTATATAAACTTCATTAACTGGGTAAAAATAACCCAATCTTTCTGTTTTTGAAAAGTTATTCAACCAAAGTTCTATTGGTTTTTCTTTTTTAATTTCACTCGTAAATGTTAGAGGTTCACCATTTTCAATTTTTGATATAGAATTAATAGATATCAGAAAAAAGATTATAAAAATCGCTACTCCAAGCGCTACAACCAGAGCAATCCATTTTAAAATCTTTTGCATACTATTGTTTAGTGAAATTTATCTTTTATTAAGTCACCAAGAGAATGAGATTCATTGTCATTTATCTCTTCAAGCATAGCTTGATTTTTTATGTAATCTAATTTTTTGACAGATAAACGGATACGGTCACGTTTTGTATCCACAACAGCTATTGCGGCTTCGATTTTTTGACCAATCACCAACTCTTCTTTCACAAGCGGTGCTAAATCTTCATCACGAATCAATGCATCCACATCATCTTCTAAAGAGACAAATACACCAAACTCTTTTATATCGCGAATTGTCCCAGTAACAACACTATTTGCTTTGTGCGTAGCAGCAAATGTATCGATTGGACTCTCAAGCAACGCCTTGCGATTTAAAGATATTTTTTGGTCTTCTTTACTGATTTTTGAAATTTTTACTTCAATTTCATCTCCAGACTTTAAAATATCTTTACATTTAGTGTTTTTGTCCCAAGAGACATCTTGATTGTGTAAAAGACCCTCAACACTTCCGATACGAACGAATGCGCCAAAATCAGTAAGTGAAGTAACTGTTCCTTTTACAACATCACCCTCTTTGAAGTTTTTAGAAAACTCATCGAATGGTTTTGGTAAAAGCCTTTTGAGGGAGACACGAAGTTTATGCGTTTTAGAATTTATCTCTATAACTTCCACATCAATTTCTTGACCAACCGTTAAATAGTCATGAGGATTTTTAACATTCTTATCCCAAGTAATTTCTGATATATGTAAGAAACCTTCTATGTCATTTCCAAGGTCTACAAATACACCATATGCTTCAACATTTGAAACGGTTACTGTAATAGTATCGCCCTCGTCCAATTCGCTCTCAACTTCTGCCCATGGGTCTGCAAGAACTGCTTTAATTGATAATGAAAGATGTCTTTTATCTTTATCGTAAGAGATTGCTTTGACCATAACTGTGTCGCCATCTTTGTAGAGTTTAGAAGGATTTACTGGACCTTTATAGCTGATTTCATTGTAATGGACTAAACCATCAACACCACCAACATCAACAAACATGCCATAGCTAGTTATTTTTTTGATAACACCCTCAATAACTGTACCCTCAGCCATAAGTTGATCAATAACCTCTTTTTTCTTTTTTCTCTCTTCATTGAATAATTTACGACGAGAGACAACTATAGAGTTTTCAGTGTCATCAATCTTAACAACTTGAGCTTTTATTTTACGTCCAATAACTTCATCAGTATCTTTAAAAGCCGCCAATGAACGAGGCATAAAGAAAGTAACATCATCAGCTTCTACAACATATCCACCGCGATTTTTCTTTGTGATAATTCCCTCAATGATTAAATCTTCATAGTTTTCTTTGTGTGCATCAATAAACTCAATGGTTTTTTGCATCTCTAAAACTTTTCTGTAAGATATCTTAGGACGCTCATTGTAGTATCCCGTTACCATTACTTTAATCTTATCGCCCACATTAAATGTCAATTTGCCATTTTCACGGATCTCATCCAAACTCAAAATACCTTCGAGTTTTTCACCAACGCCCACTAACGCTCTGTTTTCATCCTCTTGGATTTCAACAATTTCACCCTCAACAATGCGACTTATTTCTTGCTGTTTTTCAGTTGCAGCGAACATCTCTGCAAAGTTTTCTTCTTCAAATGATTCGTTATCGAACGCCATTATCTATCCTCTTGTTACATAAAAATTGTCGTGATTGTATCAAAAAAATGATTATTTTGCTCTTAATTATAAGGAGATTTGAAGGAAAGTGCTAGTATTTTAGATTTTTCTTAGCACTTATTTTCGATTGCATTGACAACATTTTGTATAATCCAATCAGGAGTAGATGCTCCAGCGCTAATGCCACAAAATAATTTACCACGAAACCAATCAAAATTGAGTTCTGTTTCATCTTCTATATGGTAGCTATCTGCGCAGTTATCTTTAGAGATGCTAAAGAGTTGTTTTGTATTGGATGAATTTTTGCCACCGATAATAATCATCACATCTGCTTTTTTAGAAATCTTTCTTACTGCATCTTGATTTTCAAATGTAGCATTACAAATAGTGTTAAAAACTCTAACCTCTTTATGACGAGGAATGAGATAATTAGCGACCTCCATATAATCTTCCACTTTTCTTGTAGTTTGTGCTACAAGAGCAACTCTTTCATTTATTTTTAAACCCTCTAAGTCTTTTGGGCACGTAACAACTCTCGCACCGTGAATGGCATAACTTTTGACACCTTTTATCTCTGGATGCGCTTCATCTCCAAAAATAATAATATCATAACCCGCTTCGCTCATCTCTTGGCATATCTGCTGAGGCTTTGTAACATAAGGGCACGTTGCATCGACAACATCTACCCTATTTTTATGCAGCTCTTCAAGTTCATTCTTTGGGATACCATGCGTTCGAATAACTGCCTTATCGCCTGCTTTAAAAGTTGTATAATCATCCGTCAAAGCTACTTGAAAATCACGCTCTAACCTTGCTATCTCTTTAGAATTGTGTATCAAAGGTCCATAAGTAGCTGAGTTTTTATTCTCTTCAGCTATTTTTATCGCTCTTTTTACTC
The DNA here is from genome assembly GCA_002428085.1 of Sulfurimonas sp. UBA6014. Lineage (GTDB taxonomy): Bacteria > Campylobacterota > Campylobacteria > Campylobacterales > Sulfurimonadaceae > Sulfurimonas. Next base: position 14,618 of record DJAA01000040.1, read on the forward strand.
CAAAACAAAAGCCGTAATTTTCAGCAAGTTCTATCTTCATCATGGACCATCCCTCTTCTATCTAGTAAAATTTTACTTTTGTAATTCTTTGCAAGAGTTCAAAAAAGTTTGGAAAAGATGTATTGATGCACTCTAAATCAGTCACATTCATCCCACATCGAAGTCCTGCAATAATAAAACTCATAGCAATTCTATGATCTCCATGACTATCGACTATCGCACTTTGTAAAGTGCCACCTTTAACAGTGTAGCCGTCTTTGTATTCGCTCACTTCTATCCCACATGCTCTGAGTCCGTTGACAACGGTTGCAATTCTATCGCTCTCTTTTACACGAAGTTCTTCAGCATTTTTGACAACACTAACTCCATGGGCACACGCAAAAGCTATAGAAAGCACGGGAAGTTCATCAATCAACCATGAGATATTTTCTTCAACTGTAATAGCTTGAAGTGGAGCATATCGCACTGTAATATTTCCAATAGGCTCATACTTGTCACTTGTAAGCTCGTAACTTATATCAGCGCCCATTCTCTCTAGTGCTTTAAACGCTCCGATTCTTGTTTCATTAAGAGTTACACCTTCTAAAACGATACTTGAATTTGGGGTAATAGCGGCAGCCACGGCAAAGAAAAATGCACTCGAAGGGTCAGAAGGAACTCGAATGGTTAAAGGAGATAAAAGCTCTTTCATCGGTGCTATGGTTGTTTTGAGCCCATCAACTTGTATATCTGCACCCATCCCTTTTAGCATTCTCTCCGTATGGTCGCGAGAGAGCTCGGGTTCTGTGTAGGTACACGTTGCATCTGCTCTGAGAGCCGCTAAAATCATGGCACTCTTTACTTGGGCAGAAGCTATTTTACTTTCATAATTAAATGCTTTGAGTGAAGCACCACGGATACTCAGCGGGGCTAAATCTCCATCTTTTCTCCCATCAAGTTTTGCACCGATATCTCTCAGTGGAGCAGTGACTCTTTTCATAGGACGGCGGCGAAGATACTCATCTCCCGTAAGAATAAAATGACCATTTGCAGAACTTAAAAGCCCGCAAAAAAGTCTCATGCCCGTTCCAGCATTGCCACAATCCAAAATTTCACTACTCTCTTGAATCCCATTTGATTGGATAGTAATCGTGACTCCATCATCGACAACGACTGCACCCAATTTTTTGACGATTTCTAAAGTGCTGAGGGTATCTTCAGCTCTTAAAAAATTTTCTATCGTGCTTGTTCCACTTGCAAGCATCGAAAACATCGCACTTCTGTGAGATATCGATTTATCAGGCGCTATTTCCGAAATGCGCAGTGAAAATTCACTGCAAGGGATTACTTCTACTGAACTCATCGTAAACTCACTCCTAAATTATTTTTCAATGCTGCTAAAATATTTTCCATAGACAAATTAATCTCCTCTTCTTCAAGTGTTTTTTCATCAGACTGTAACATAAATCGAACAGAGAGGCTCATGTTTTCTCCCAAAGACGCATCAGTATATTTATCAACGGGATAAAAAGAGATAACTTCGTCACTTGAATTTGCTTCTATCACTGCTTTTACTTTTTCATAAGGGATATTTTGAGGCATAACAATACTTAAATCTCTAAAAGAAGCTTGGTATTTAGAGATTTTTTTAGCAGTTTTAAGTCCAAATGGAAGTTTAGAAAAATCTATTTCACACATAAAAGTAATATCTAAATCGTACTCTTTTTCAACAATAGGATTGACTCTAAAAAGCTCCCCTACAACAACACCCTCTACCAATAACTGAGCTGTTTGGTACATATGCGATAAGGTGTGGAGCGTCTTATGTTCTTTGAGCTCAATCGCCCCAACAATATCAGAGATTTTTTGAACAAAAAAAGCAAAATCAACTTTTGTAGGTTTTCCGAAATTACTCAGTGCTTCTTGTTCTTTATTCGCACTCCAAAGCAAAGAGATTCGAAGCGACTCCTCTCTTAGCGGGCTAAAAACAGAACCCACTTCAAAAAGTCTTATAGAAGCGTTTGTGTTTTTTGCATTTTGAGAAGCCGCTTTGAGCAATCCCGTAAGAAGCGTTGGTCTTAATGTATCAAGGGTACTTATGATTGGATTGAGTAGTTCTAGCTCCTCATTTGTACAAGTAAAACCATATTTTTCAAGTATTTTTCTCTCATCAAAGATAAAATGAACTGTCTCAAAAAAACCATTGTTTGCTGCTTTATGGCGATACGTTCTTTTTTTCTTATACTCAAAATAATCATCTTCAAGTCTATTTTCTTCTGTAAAAATAAACGGTTTTGAAGGGATATTTTCAATTCCCACCATACGGACAATCTCTTCGATGATATCCTGTTTGTTGGCAATATCATGACGAAATCTAGGAACAGAGATTACAAAATTATCTCCTTGAGTTTTATTTGTCTCAAAACCAAGATTTTTAAGGATTTTCGTGATTTTAACTTTATTAATTTTTGCACCGATTATCTCATCTATCTCTTGCTTATTGAGTGTAATGATTGTGTCATTATAAACATCACTCAAATCAATATTACCCCCAAAAATAGAAGAATTTGAGTGAAGATTTATCAAGTTTAAACAAAAACTTAAACCTTGGTCCAACTCAGGCTCACTTCCTCTTGAAGTTTTATAATACATCGGACCAGAAGCAATTTTTGCAACTGACATCTGCTTAGCAATAATATCAGGCGGGATATAACTCGCTTCAATTAAAACCGTTCCTGCATCATAAGAGACTTTTGACGCATCCTCTTGAATGATTCCAATAGTAGAAGCTTTTTCTTTAGACATAATGCATGCATAGCCATTTTCATCTTCATGAAGCTCTATTCTTGCCATAGTCTCATTCTCTGCGCAGAAAAAACTATAATCATACGCTCGCAATATAACGCCCGTGCTATGAGTTGTGTATAACATCAGAGACTCTATATCAGATGCTCTTTTATCTTCAATCTGCGCAAGTCTAAGTTTTACGATGATTGGAAGGACCAAATTTTGCAATTCAATAGCTTTGTATCTGAGATTGACACTTAAATTTTTCTCATGTGTAAGATTGAGTATCCTGCCGATACCTTTTTGTCTATCTTCATTTTCCAAAAAAGTTTTTTCTTTCAGTGGTCTATCTAGTGCCGCACTTAAATCACGAGCAACCCCTCGAATACTTAAACAATCGCCTCTATTGGCGGTTAATTCAATTTCGATTAAATCATCTTCTAAAATTTTATTTTCACAAAGCTCATGACCTACAATAAACTCCCCAATACTCTCATCTATCTCAAGAATTCCATCGGTACAATCTATTAAACCAATCTCTTTTGCCGAGCATATCATCCCCTCACTATCGATACCACGGAGTTTAACAGGCTTTATAATCACTCCATTATCCATTTTAGCACCGATAGTAGCAACAGCGACATGAAGCCCTTTTTTGACATTAGAAGCGCCGCAAACAATTTGACGAATGCTGCTTCCAATATCGACTTTACAAACAGAGAGCTTCTCAGCATCAGGATGTTTTTCACACTCTAAAACATGCCCAAAAACTATCTTGTTTGGAATATGAAAACTTTTTACTTTATCAACTTCTAAACCGATAGAATTTAAAATTTTTGCTAACTCAGCTGTCGAGATACCATTTAAATCTATCCACTCTTGTAACCAACTTCTTGTAACTATCATCGAAATTGCTCCAATAATTTAATGTCACCTTCAAATAAAGCTCGAAGGTCACCAATTTGATGAATCAGCATTGTAAATCGCTCAACACCAAGTCCAAAGGCGTATCCGCTGACATTTTCATATCCAACCGCTTCAAACACATTAGGGTCAACAATGCCACACCCTAAAACTTCAAGCCAGCCTGTTTTTGAGCACACTCTGCACCCTTCACCTTTACAAAATACGCATGAGATGTCTACCTCTGCCGATGGCTCTGTGAAAGGGAAAAAAGAAGGGCGAAAACGAACATCTACAGCACCAAACATAAATTTTAAAAAATCTTCTAGGATGTATTTTAAGTTTGCAAATGAAACTTTCCCCGCTTCATCCACAAGCAAACCTTCAACTTGATGGAACATCGGAGTGTGTGTCAAATCATAATCACGACGAAATACGGCACCAGGAGCTATCATGCGTATGGGCGGTTTTGTGCTCATCATGGTTCTAATTTGAACAGGAGAAGTATGGGTCCGCAGAAGCATTTCGTCTTTAAAATAAAATGTATCTTGCATATCACGAGCAGGATGATCGGCTGTGAAGTTTAAGGCTTCGAAGTTGTTGTAGTCTGTCTCTACTTCCGGTCCATCCATGATTTGAAAGCCCATAGAAGTAAAGATATCTTCTACTTCATACTGTATGCGGCTAAGAGGGTGTAGACTACCGGCATCCTTTACATGCANNGATGGTACTTAGGAAGGTTTAAAGCTTCGAAATTGTTAAAATCATCTTCTACCATATTTCCAGTTTTTACAGCAAAATTTAAAGCAGAAAAATACTCTACGATTCTATCCATGGTCTCCATCACAGGGTGAAGAGCACCTGAATGTGAAGTTGTGCTATACAAAGAGACATCGATTGCCTCAGCTCGCATAAGCTCTTGTAATTCTAATGTTTGTACTATAATTTTTCTTGCGGTGAGCTCATTCATGAGTGAATTTTTATGCATATTTAAATCTTTTGCAAGTTGCACTTTTTCTTCATCTGTTGCATTTTTCATCCTAGCAAACTCTGCTGCTAAAACACCTTTTTTACCAAATATAGAGACACGAATTTCTTCAAGCTTATTTACGCTATGTGCCTCTTTTATCGAATCATACCACTCTTTCAATGGAGTCTCCATTCTAAAAAAAATATACCAAAAAAAATATTTATAAGCTTTTTTTAAAGTCAGCGATTATAATCAAATATTGTTTATATGTAGCTTCATATCTTCCTAGAAAAGGGGAAAATCACTCTTTTATATGTTACAATTATCAAAAAAGAGGATTAGCTTATGTGCTTATTTTGTAAAATAGTAAATAAAGAGATACCCGCGAATGTCATCTTAGAAGATGACGATTTTTTAGCATTTCATGATATTAATCCAAAAGCTCCCGTTCATATTTTAGCTATCCCAAAAATGCATGTGGATAGTTTTAATGAAGCCAATGGTAACTTAATGGGCAAAATGAGCAATTTTATCCAAAAAGTTGCTCTTGAAGTTGATATTGCCAAAAGTGGATACCGTGTCATAACAAATGTCGGTTTTAACGGTGGACAAGAGGTGCTTCACCTACACTTTCATATTTTAGGCGGCGCAAAACTCAAGTGGGAACACTTCAGCGATGCGGACCCTAAAGGTCACTTTTAAATCACTACAAAGGTGTAAAAAATGCTTCGATATATATTATGGATAAGTGTGCTGACATGGACATTATCTGCACAAACTGCTGCTGAATTCAAGCAAGAACAAATGCAAGGTTTTGATGAGCAAAAACAAGCTTTTGGCATCTATAAAAATGCCCAAGAAAAAGCTTTTGCTTCCTATCAAGAGTCTCAAATGAAAGCCTACAAACAGTATAAAAAAGAGGTAGGCGCTCTTTGGGAAGACCCAAAGATGTCGACCAATAAAACTTGGGTCACTTACACTCCTGAGAAAAAAACAAGAGTAGATGTTGACTTTTCTAAAGAGACTATTTCGGTTGAGACCATAGCAACTTCACCCCAAGAAGCAAAAAGTAAACTTAAATTAGCCCTTGCAAAAATAGTTGTCATTGATACTAAAACTGCCCAAGAAACAGACCCTTTAGAAAAAGAATTGGCTAAAATCGAAAAACCAAAAGATATTATTGACGCGCAAGTAAAAGCAGAGCCCATTCTCTCAAACGTTTTATTTAACACACCCCCTTCCAAAGAAACTGTTTTGGACTATGTTGATGAGAAAGTATCTGATGAGACTATTCTTGAGAGTAGTTCTAGTAAAATTCCTCATACGAAGGTCTACAGCGTTCTTGTGCAAATGCCTCCTGATGCGATGCTTAAAAGATCTCAAACGTACTATGATGAAATAAAAAAGCATGCGATAAAACATACCCTTCCGCTTCCTCTTGTCTTTGCTATTATGCACTCAGAGAGCAACTTTAATCCAAGAGCAACATCCCATATTCCAGCATTTGGATTGATGCAAATTGTTCCTAAAAGTGCAGGGATAGATGCATATAATTTTCTCTATAATGAGAAAAAATTGGTTACAGGGAGTTATCTGTATGACAGCACAAACAACATAACACTTGGGACTGCTTACTTACACATTTTATACTATAAGTACCTAAAAACTATAAAAGACCCTGACAGTAGACTCTACTGTGCCATTGCTGCTTACAATACAGGTGCAGGAAATGTTGCATGGGCATTTAATAAAAATAAAAATTTAGACTATAAAAACACCATGGATATAAAAAATGCGCAAGAGGAGATAAATACTCTTACGTCGGATGAAGTGTATGAGAAACTTCTTGCGGATTTGAAATATAATGAACCAAAAGAGTACCTTAAAATCGTCTCAAAACGTATGAGTGCCTACCATAAAGTGTATGGAAATTAAGGTGTCGCTTATGGATAAAAATGTACAAGAAGTTTTTCACTATCATGAACAAACAAAACACTCACACCTGCGATATGCCAAGTCTTTGGGATACATGGATTGGGCAAATCAACCAAACCCTTACAGAACATATCAAGGGGCTTTAAATATATCGCTTCCACTGGCTTTAGAGTATCCAACGCCCCCATATCATCTTCTTTTTACAAATGAAGTTCCCGCCGCTCCGCTTCTTATAAATTCCATATCGCAGTTTTTGCAGTTTAGCATGGGAGTCTCTGCCATAAAATCAAATGGAGTTGATGATTGGGATTTGCGATGTAATGCTTCAAGCGGTAATCTGCACCCTAGCGAAGTGTATCTCATTTTACCACCGATGCAAGGTGTAGAGACGCAAACTACCATAGCACACTATTTACCTAAAAACCACTCTCTTGAGGCTTTGACTTCATTTGAGTCTCATCTGTGGCAAACACTTCCTCAAGACTCTTTTTTTGTGGCAATCAGTTCCATAGTTTACAGAGAAGTTTGGAAATACGGCGAGAGAGCTTTTCGATATACTCAGCTTGATGCTGGGCACGTTTTGCGCGCTCTTGAAATAAGTGCAAAAGTTCTAGGATGGAAATGTAGAGTTCTAGATGATAGGAGCGATGCTGATATTGCACAACTTCTTGGGCTGGGTCAAAGAATCCGTTTTGATAAAAATGAAGATGAAATCCCCGAAATGCTCCTTCTCATAAGTAAAGAGGATTTTAATGAAAAAATAGCGTTCTCACAACTCTTAAATCATACACAAAACACTTACAATTCAATTGCAAATCCTGTAGCATTAAACTATCAAAAATGGGCTTTGATTAAGAAAATTGAAGAGGCTACCTTTTCGTCTCACTCAGTGCTCAAGGCTGCAAAACTCAAATCCATAGCCAGAGAGGCAACATTTGAATCTAAAAAAGTAATTTTAAATAGAAGAAGTGCACAGAAGATGGATAAAGAGCATTCGCACATAAGCTATGAAAATTTTATGACTTTGCTCAACTCGACAAAAGAGAGTTTTAACGGTTTTGAAAATGCTGTTAATTTAGTTCTATTTGTTCATGACGTCGCAGAACTTAAGCAAGGTTTATATATTTTAGTGAGACATGAAGCGCATAAAAGTCAACTCATGAAGCTCATGAGTGACTCATTTTTATGGGAAAAAAGAGCAGATGATTTGTACGCCCTGCAGTATGGCGACTTTAAGAGTCTCTCAAAAAATATATCATGCAACCAAGATATTGCAAGTGAGGGAGCTTTTAGTTTGGGAATGCTCAGTGCCTTTAGCGATGAAATCATAACTCACGGCGCACACAGATATAAAGAGCTGTATTGGGAGTGCGGCGCTATTGGACAGCAGTTGTACTTAGAAGCCACATCTTTGGGTCTAAGTGCCACGGGGATCGGTTGTTTTTTAGATGATAGTTTTCATGAACTTTTAGGACTCCAGTCCAACGCGTTTCAATCACTTTATCATTTTACAATCGGAAGAGGTTTATTTGATGCAAGAGTTTTAAGTAAAAAACCTTACGAAAATAGAGAGTAATATCGTGGCATGTGGAAATTTCCACATGCCACGACGAATTGACTCATTTTGCGATACTTGTCATTACAAGGAAACAACAAAGCAATCTTTTAGCTAGGGCAGCTCTCTATTTTACCCATATCTATTATGGCTCCGCCACCTGAAATCATCTTTTCATTTTCACGAATCATCTTGCCGTTATGGATGATGGAGTAAGAGATAGCGGTTGTGTCACGGATAGTGTTTATCGTTGAACAATAGGTCTCTAGTGAAGCCATAACCCATCTGCCCGCCACTATATCCTCTGCATCAGAATTAAAATTGTAGGTTACATGAAGCGTATTAAATTTACACGGAGGTGTTTCATTTCTTACAACTTCGCCTTCAACTACCAAATCAGTCACTGTTTTATTTTGATTTTTAGGGAGTAAAATCATGTCACTGGCACTGCAGGTAATCATGCCTGCTAAAAAATACTCAACTGGAGAGATGACTGGACAGTCGATGATAAAACTGCTTTTAGCAGTTTTAGCTTCAAATTTCATACCATCTTTATGCGTTACATTTACTTTCATGATTTATCAACCTTTTAAATAATTTTTAAAATATTCTAACTGCTCTCGTGTTCTTTTGGTCGCCGTTCCACCAGCAGATGTTCTTGCATTCATAGAGTGTCTTAAACCTAAAAACTCTAGTACGTCTTCTTCTATTCTTTGATCTATCTCTTTGAGGTACTTAAATTCCATCTTCGATAAATCGACCTTTAACTCTTCCCCTTTTGCAACAGCACGGCCTGTGATAAAGTGTGCCTCACGAAATGGAATCTTGCATTTTTCGACTAAATAATCCGCCAAATCAGTCGCACTTAAATGACCAATTGCACAAGCTTTTTCCATATTTTGCGGTTTAATTTGTAAAGTTTTCATCGCTTCTTTGAGTATTTCTAAAGATAGCTCGGCTGTCTCAACCGCATCAAAAACACCCTCTTTGTCTTCTTGCGTGTCTTTATTATACGCTAAAGGCAGCCCTTTCATGACAGTGAGAAGTCCCATCAAAGAGCCATAAACACGACCAGATTTACCGCGTAAAAGCTCNNCGAACTAATTCGGGAACATCAGGATTTTTCTTTTGTGGCATGATGGAAGAGCCTGTTGAGAACTCATCGCTAAACTCCACAAAACCAAACTCATACGACGACCACATAACAAGCTCTTCACTTAAACGCGAAATATGCATCATCATGGTTGCAATATTAAACAAAATCTCTAGGGCAAAATCTCTGTCGCTCACCGTGTCCAAACAGTTTATACTTATAGAATCAAAGCCCAAAAGTTCCGCAGTCAACTCTCTGTTTATGTCATGTGGAGTCCCTGCAAGTGCAGCGCATCCTAGGGGAGAGACATTGTTTCTCTCTCTTGAGTTTTCAAATCGCTCTTTATCTCTTTTAAACATGGCAAGATAAGCACTTAAATGAAAAGCGAAGTTAATAGGCTGTGCATGTTGCAAGTGCGTCATGCCCGGCATGAGAGTCTGCGTATGTTTGTCAGCTATGAGAATTATTTCATGCATCAAAAGTTCTATAGCGTCAATTATCTCGCTATTTTTACGAAGAACATATCTTCTAAAATCAACAGCCACTTGGTCATTTCTGCTTCTTGCAGTATGAAGTTTTTTTCCTGCCTCGCCGATGATGGCAGTCAATCGCTTCTCAATTGCCATGTGGACATCTTCATCTGAAATCTTCCACTCAAATATACCAGACTCTATTTCGCTAAGAACTTGGTTTAACCCATCTGTAATTTGTGTAAGCTCCTCAGTGTTTAAAATCCCTTGTTTGGTGAGCATTGTAGCGTGTGCGATAGAGCCCTCAATATCTTCACGATAGAGTTTTCTATCAAACATTATGGAAGCGTTAAATTTGTCTAGTAAACTAGAAGCACTCGCAGAAAAACGACCTGACCACATCTTATCCATATACATTTCTCCAATTATAAAAAGTTTGGTATTTTAACGAAATATTAGCTCATGTTACACATCCAAACGAACTTATCCGCTTGGTGTTTTCACACTTTTATGAAAAGTGGGTAACATCAGTATTTAATAAGAAATTCTAGTTACAAGCAGGCACATTTCCACTATCTTTAGCGTATTCTTCTAAAAATTGTCCTAAGTGTTTTGCATCTTTGGTAAATTTTTTGCTCTCAAAATAACTCCAAGAGTCTGTTGCCGCTTCACTCTTTAAATGTATCGCAGCCAATTCACTCCCGTTGTTTTTCATAAGCTTTTTCCACTCACGAATTTTTTTAGTCGCTATAAAACTTTGTCCACTTTCATGACACTCTACACAACTTTTTACAAAAGTTTTTTGACCTTTATAGACTGCAGCATTTAATGCAGTACCTGTCAAAAATATAATGAGAAACAAAAAAAATTTATTCATCTACTGACCTTCAATAAAATATAACCAATACTACATTAGAAAATATTATATCCACCTTAGTTTCAAAATAAAAATTTAGCTAGAGCAAATTATAATAATTGAAACTTATAACTTGATTTTTCATCCAAATCCCAAAGACCCTTTCTTTGTAACTCCTCTACAACACTTGGTGTGCAAAGAACATCATCAGGCCATTTTCGTAAAAAACCATCCACAAGACTCTTATTTGTCCCATCCACACCAACCATCAAATCGGAGATAAAGATGTCTCTTAGCGCGTCCATATTATTTGTAACACGCCAAATGAGCATATAAGGATTAAAAACATCATTTTTAGCTTCATCAACAAAAACAACGATTCTCAGATAAGGGCGCAGTGTGAGCAAGACATTAAAATATTCACGTACATTTTTTGTTTTGTGGATACTTATAACTGTCACAGGATTTTTTGTCCTTCGCATAAACTGATGTAAATGAACAGCCTCTGGAAGAACTTCTTGCACTTTTAAAAGCAATTCTTCATCCCCTAAAAGTTCTGGTGCTTCAACTTTGTGCATCGCCAATAAATCGATACCTAATTTTCCGCCAACAAGGGATTCTGCAGATGAGTGGTCCAATGCATCTAAAATTCCCTCAGAAATAAACAAACATTTTGGAGTAAATCTCTCTAATATAAAATTTGCTAATGCTTCATAATTGTCAAGTCTTGGAGCCTTTTCATCAACAAAAATAGCATGTTTTACAAAGCTCATTTGTCCTAAACCCCAAAAAGCGTGCATAAACTGTTTCGCATGCCCTTTGTAATGAGGCTGCATTTTTGCCAATATGAGATTGTGAAAGCAACCATTTTCTGGCATATGATAATCTAATAAATCTGGAAGATTTGTCTTTAAAAGCGGGAGGAAAATTTTTTCTGTTGCCCATCCCATATATTTATCTTCCAATGGGGGTTTCCCTACAACAGTTGCCAAAAATACCCTTTTTTCTTTCATCGTGATGGCACTAACTTCCATGATAGGGTAAGGCTCTTGAAGCGTGTAATATCCTGTATGATCACCAAAAGGTCCCTCAACTTTCATTTGAGAAGGGTCTACCCAACCCTCAATAACATAATCTGCATCTTGAGGTACAAAAAGTGGCGTAGTCAAAGATTGAACCAGTTTTGGCGATTTTTTTGCAATCAGTCCATAAAGTAATAACTCATTCACACCATAAGGGAGTGGAGCAGTCGCACACCAAGTGTAGAGCGGGTCTCCCCCTATTGCAACACTCACGGGCATTTTTTTGCCTACTTTTTGATACTGATCAAAAAAATGTGATGCATCTTTATGAATCTGCCAATGCATCCCCAGATGGTTTTTATCATATACTTGAAGTCTATACATTCCGAGATTTACCAAATCACCATCAAGACTTTGCGTATAAACTTGTCCCATCGTGATAAAAGGTCCGCCATCTTGCTCCCATGTTGTTAAAATTGGAAGTTTATACAAATCAACAGCATCATCTAAATATTTTATCTTCTGAGAAGCACCCTCCTCTTTTAAACGTTTTGGAAAAATATCTTTGAGCCAAAACAGATCACTCACCATAGAAATTTTCCCTTTGAAGTCATTCGGCGGTTTCATGTGCAAAAGATTATTTATTTCATCTGCAACAGAGGCGATAGTTCTGCCAAAAATCAATTCACACCTTTTGTAAGAGCCAAAAAGATTCATAATTACCGGCTCTTCAAAATGAGTGCCACTTTTTTTATCTATCACATTTCTAAAGAGTAACGCTTTGCCGCCATCTTTTTTCTTCGCCTCTGCATATGCGAGGTGTGAAATCTCAAGATAAATATCTAAAGGTTCATCTATGACTTTTAATTCATTTTCTTTTTTTAAAAGATTGATAGTTTTTTGCATTTATCTTTTACTTTCCTCTTCTTTTTGCATCATCTCAGCTCTAGCAAGCAGTTCTTTTGCCCCTTTGGCTATAAACTCTTTTGCCATATCTCTTCCAATATTTTCATACGCATACTTAGAGATCATTTTTGAATCCCTCAACACTTGAGTTCCATCAGGAAGCCCTAAAACAGCTCTAATGAGTACGCTATTATTTTCTAAAACCGTAGCACTGATGCCGATAGGAACATGGCAGCCACCTTGGAGTTCATCGACGAAATCTCGCTCAATAGTTGTCTCAATCCTACTAAACTCGTCTTCAAGTCCAGCAACAATTGCTAAAACTTCCTCATCATTCACCGCTTCAATACCCAAAGCCCCTTGTCCCATGGAGGGAATCATCTCATCAAAAGAGATAGGATAAATATACTCAACCGCATCTAAAAGCCCAAGTCTGTTTATCCCCGCAGAGGCTAAAATGATGGCATCAAATGCACCCTCTTTGAGTTTTCTTATTCTTGTATCGACATTACCGCGTAAATCTTTTATAATAAGGTCAGGTCGCAAAGCTTGTATCTGCATGCGTCGACGGAGCGAAGATGTCCCTATGGAAGCTTTTTTTGGCAAAGCCGAAATATTTGCATATTTTTCTGATAAAAGAGCATCTCTTGAATCTTCTCTTTGTGTGATTGCAGCTAAAAGTAAACCCTCAGGCATGACCGTTGGAACATCCTTTAAAGAGTGTACCGCGATATGAGCTTCACCACGAAGCATCGCCTCTTCAAGCTCTTTAAGAAACAATCCTTTTCCACCAATAGCAGCAAGAGGTCTATCAATGATTTTATCTCCCGTTGTTACGATAACATTTAACGTAACTTCAAGACCAGGATTTTTCTCTTGTAAAATATCTTTGATATGGTTAGATTGCCAAAGGGCAAGCTGTGAACCTCTTGTTGCTATAATCAATTTCTTCATGACTTAGAGTGCCTTTTCGTAAAGTTTTTTAGACTTATCTTGCTTATTGTCAAAAAACATAGTTGGCGTCCCTTGAACCATCACATCCTCAGCAACTTCTTCATCACTCTGGTAGCGTTGCTTCACTGCAGCAGATTCTAAGTCAGATGCGACAATATTGAGCTTAAAAACTTTATTAAATGCTACCAATATCTTCGCTGTATCTTTTTCTCTTGGGTCAACTTCAACTTTGTAAAGATCAAGCACACTATTTTTATGTCCCTGAAGCTCAGCAGCGGCTGCAGCTTTGACTAAAGTGACTGCTGCTGGATGAATTGCAGGAAGTGGGAAATGGTAGTAATAAATGGCAAATTTATTCGCATCTTTTTTCATAAAGTCAATCGCTGCAGGGACAAAATCTCTACAAAATGGACACAATGGATCTGAAAAAATAGCTACTTTATGTTTTGCATTCGCATTGCCATAAATCAAATTTTGTGCTTTATAATGTTGAGGCTTTAACTCAGGAGAGACAGAGTCTTTAAGAGACTCTCCAGTTTTTAAATCTACTAAATCTTGCGTAATCACCTCGCCATTAGAGAACCAAATTGTTTTTTGTTTTATGTTACGATCTTGGGGTTGTGCTTTTACCATCGCATCTAAACTCACGATATAAGCACTCCACCCTTTTACGTTTTGTAGAGGAATTTTTTCCGTTATTTTTGCCTCTAAAGAGACAATACTTGGATTTGCTCTCAATGAATCTTTCAAAAAAGTTTCAATATCTTTATCGCTCACTCCTACTTGTTTTACCTCTTTTGTCACAGTTTTTGCCTGATCACCATTGGTACATCCAACAAAAATAAGCGTTAACAGAGCTAAACTCATAGCTAATTTATTATTTATTTTCATATTTTTCTCCTTGTTTGATTTGATTGTTTGACTGACTAATAATTTCTACATCAATAATATTTTTATCTCTAGCCATATCTTTCTCATCGAAATTCATTTCACATCCATTTGACTTATTTACTCTCATGTTATACCTATTGACAAGCATGGTGGTAAAGACACTAAACTGCATCATGATACCGATTGCGTCAGTTAAAAAACCTGGCAAGATGAGTAAAATTGCACCAAAAATCGTAAACAGGTTCAAACTTTGAAACTGTTTTAAATTCATACAGCTATAAGAGACTGCCGTCATGTTTTCTGTCAATGTTTTTCTAAAATTCACTAAAATAGCTATGCCCAAAAATGCACTGATAACAATTTCAAAAAATGTCATCAATCCGCCGATGGCCGAGGAGATATTGACAGAGAGCAAAACCTCCAAAAACAGATAAATAACAAAATAAATCATGTTACACAAGCTCCATTATTTTTTCAAAAATCTCATGAGCACCGACAGCAAAATTCTCTTTTGTTCTTCTATCAAAAATTTGAACAAGTCCATTTGCTAACTCTTTTCCGATGATAACAGTGTAAGGAAAACCGATAAGTTCAGCATCTTTCATCTTAAAACCAAATCGCTCTTTTGTATCATCAAGCATCACACTCACATTTTCTGCTTGAAGTGCAGCATACAACGCTTCACCTAAAGTTACTTGAGCCTCTTCTTTGATATTTGAAATCATAATATTGACCATGTACGGTGCAGTTGCTTTTGTCCAGATACAACCATTTTCATCGTGGTTTTGCTCGATGACAGAGGCGACAAGTCTACTCACACCTATGCCAAATGTTGCCATTTCAAAAGGTCTTGGTTTTCCGTTTTCATCGTTAAAATTTGCTTCAAGTGCTTTAGAGTATTTATCTCCAAGCTGAAAAATATGACCAACTTCAATCCCTTTTTTAAAACTAAGTTTTCCGCCACAAGCACATTTTTCATCAATCCTTTTTGTTTGCAACTCCTCATAGGATTTAGCATTTAAAGAGTCTACCTCTTCTTTAGTTTGAAATATTGTCTCAATATTTGCCCCATAATCGCAAGCTTCACACACCACAATCGTATCTTCACCACTATCTGCTAACACATGAAACTCTTTGCTTCCCGTCCCGCCAATTGCACCACTATCAGCTGCAACGACTCTAAAATTAAGCCCCAAACGGGTAAATATTTTTTTATATGTCGCTTCCATGAGGTGAAATTCTCGTATCATATCTTCAGTTGAAGCGTGAAACGAGTATCCATCTTTCATAAGAAACTCACGACCGCGTAAAAGCCCATATCTTGGTCTTGCTTCATCACGAAACTTTGTGTTTATTTGGTACAAGTTAAGTGGCAAATCTTTATAACTCGTTACTCTGTTTTTGACAAGTTCCACCATCGCTTCTTCATTAGTCGGGCTTAAAACAAACTCGTTTTGATGTCTATCTGCGATGCGAAGCATCTCTTTTCCCATCGCCTCAGAGCGACCGCTTCTCTCCCATAAACCGATGGGAGTAACAAAACTCAGCTGTACTTCACTGCATCCAGCTCGGTCTAATTCCTCTTTTACAATCGCTCTGATTTTTTCTAGTACAATTTTTCCAAGTGGCAAAAAGTTGTAAAGTCCAGCACCTTGTTGGTTTATGAAACCGCCCCGTATTAAAAATTGATGGCTTGGCAGAGTTGCATCTGAGGGGACCTCTTTTGTTGTTGGTATAAATGCTCTTGATCTTCTCACTTTTATCCTTCTGTAATTAAGTTTTCATCTTTTATAATCGAACTAAATGAACCGCTAAGCAGTTCTGACTGCGCATCCTCTGAGGCATTTCTCATGTTTTTTGTCATATCATGCAAAAACCTCTTAATCGCCTGTTCGCACATTTTTTTCGATTGCTCTTCATACTCTTTTGGAATATATCCGCTATGTATCGCCCGGTGAGCCTCTTGTGCAGCACACTCATACGCTTTTTTGTAGAGTTCTTTTATCATGGGCTCCACATCAAGGGTATTTAAAAATTCAAAAAATTCTACAACACTTCTCCCAATAATTCCATGAGCTTCTCTTGATGCTTCTTCTCTATACTCTTTATTTTCATCTACAATATTTTTCAAATCATCAATCACAAAAAGGTTGATTTTCTCGCCCTTACTATGATGAATATCCCGTGGAAGCGCTAAATCAAACCAATATCTCTCAAAATCGCAAGTTTCTATAATCGCATCGGTAATGATTGGCGTGTAGGAAGAAGTTGCGGTAAAAAGGATTTCAAAATCATTGACGGCTTGTGAAAGTTCTTCAAAATCTATCACTTTTGCGCCACATTTTTGGGCTAAAAGTTCTGCTTTATGTTTTGTTCTATTCATAATATATACATCCGCGCCCGAGGAGAGGAGATGTTTTGCGCTAATCTCAGACATATCACCAACGCCGATAACAAGCGATTTTTTTCCTTGAAAATCTTGCAAAACTGATTTTAATTTTGAGACGGCAACACTTGCCATGGAGACAGGTTTTGAAGAGATATTGGTCGCATTTCTCACTTTTGCGGCACATTTAAAAGCATTTTTCATCACCCGCGCGAGTTTTTTGTCACAGTATCCATGGTCAAAAGCAAATCGAAAAGCATTTTTAAGCTGCCCCGCTATTTGCGTCTCACCAATAACCATAGAATCAAGCGAGGATGCAACACTAAAAATATGGTGAATTGCGCTACTATCGTCCAAAATATCAGCTCGGCTCTCTAGCTCTTCGATGCTGATACCCGACCTTTTGCTGAGTGTTTGTAATATATACTCCGTAGCTTGCGCAATGTCACTACAGTTACACAAAACCTCCATTCTATTACATGTTGAAATCAATATTGCTTCAAAAATCACATCACTTAAAAGTAGTTTTTTTAAACATCCGTGCATGTTTTGAGCATCAGGATAAGAGAGTTTTTCTCGTATCTCCAGAGTAGAATTTTTATGGGTAAAACTTATACTTAAATAGTGCATTAATTACTTCTTTTTATCATAGTTTCTAAAATTGCAACAAGTTCGCTCTCTTCTTTTACCGCCTGCATAGCTTCATAAGAGAGGTTTTGTGCAAGCTTGAATGCACGCTGTATACTTCCATGAAGATGCATTTTGTTGACAATCCACAGAGATTCACTTTCATCTATTTTTTTGGCATGCGCATTTTGAAGTCTTTGCTTCTCCTGCTCATCTAGCGCCTCATGAAGATAAATATAAGGTAAAGTACATTTTCCCTCTACAAAGTCGTTCATGGCAGGTTTTCCAAGAGTTAAAGCATCTGCAGTGATATCTAAAATATCATCAATTATCTGAAATGAAAGTCCCAAATTCCGCCCATAAATAGCATATTTTTTTGCATCTTTACCACATAAAAGTGCTGCGGCAGTCGCTGCAGCTTCTATAAGAGCTGCTGTTTTGAGGTAAAGCATTTGGAGATATTTTTCTTCATCGGCATTAAATTGTTCTGCCATTTTCACATCAAGCATTTCACCCTTAGAGAGTGCTGTCACCGAAGAAGCAACACATTTTGCTATCTCTTTATCGAACTCAACAAGTTGCGTAAATGCCTTAGAGTAGAGGATATCTCCCAACATGACAGCAGTTTTGCTTCCATCGGTGGCATTAACTGAAGCCACGCCTCTTCGTGTATGCGACTCATCAATCACATCATCATGGAGTAAACTTGCCGCATGAATTAACTCAACTATTGCCGCTAAAAGAGGAGCCTTTTCATGATGGGGCGCTATTTTTAAAATCAACTTTGCTCGAACTCTTTTCCCACCACTCAGTGTTGCAAAAAGCCTCGTTACCTCATCAGACTCTATCTCTTGTATGCATCTGGCAATCTCATTTTCTACTCTTTGCATCAGCCCTCTTTGGTTTTTTTTATAAATCTTCTAGACTTATTTGTGACTTTTTATCAGACAATAAAAGTTCAAATACAGCTTCACCCGCTTGCGCATCAAACTCTTTAAACCGAACCAGCACATAAGGTCCATCGGCAAAAGAGCGATTATTAGGGGTCAAATAAAACTTAAAACTTTTGTTTTTTTCTCTTAAATAGAGTACATTTTGAGCAACTATTTTATCATAAGATCTAAAAACTACAAGAGCGCTGTTTGCAAACAAAGTCCATCTAAATTTGAAAAGCTTCTCTTTTTGGTTGTATTTTACAAGAATTTTCTTTTGTTCATCCTTTTTTAATTTTATTACTTTTGGCTCTGAAAAGTTGTTCGCACTCAAAGCTGTTATGTTAAAAATCAAAAAAATACAAGCAGAAAAAAATATCTTCATACCCATCAAGAACCCAAATGCCCATTTTTTGTAAGGCTATTTTCTCTTTCTCTATAGGCTTCTATTTGCGTAAATATTTTTTCATCCACTTCTACATGTAAATCTAATAAAGAAAGAGGCAAATTAAAAGAGTCAAGTTTGACAAAATCTTTATACGTCACCAAAAGAGAATCCGATCCATCTTTTTGCAAAATCTCAAGTAACTCCTCTTGAGTAAAGCTATGGTGATCCTCAAAATAGTTTTTACTCACAACTTCAGGCAAATATGCATCCAATCGAGAAGGTCTTGCAATCGCAGTCACTAGTGACATTTTTGCACTTTTATTTTTTAACTCTACAACCCTTTTAAAGTCTCTGTTTTCTTCAATCATGAACGCTTTTTTGGACTTCCAAAGCCTCTCTCTAAAAGCTCCCGAGGGCAAACAGCTTTTATTTGGAATCTCTACATTGATGAGAAAATCCAATTTTTTTATCTCATGTTTTGAGTATGCATCGTCCAAAAAAACAAGTTTTGCACCCATCTCTTTTGCTCTTTTGATGCCTGCTTTTCTATCTTCACTCACTATGACGATGGCATTTGGAATTTTGTGCGCATATATCATCGCCTCATCACCACTCACACCAACATCACATAAAATGTATTTTGCATCTTTTACCACATAAAGCCCGCGACTCTTACGCCCATAGCCTCGAAGAACGATGGCGACATTTTCATATCGCAACGCAAGTGCACTTACCAAAGGAGTTTTTCCGCTTCCCCCGACATTTAAATTGCCTACACTCACGATATTTACACCTAAATCTTGCGCACTCTTGGTTTTAAACCGAACATACATCCCAAAACAATAAATATAACTCAGAGGCAAAAGTAAAAAAGAGAGGATTTTTTGCAATAGATTTGGGTTGTAGAAATACGCTTCAACCCAAAATACAAGATTTTTTTTCACACTCTTGTTTTAGCTATTTTTTTGATGGTATCTATGACAAATTTAATCTCTTTATCTTCCATACTTGCATACATTGGAAGGGCTAGAACTTGTTGATAGACTCGAAGTGCTACTGGAAAATCGTTCACACGCAAAGAGTATTTCGATTTATAATACGATAAAAGATGCAAAGGAACATAGTAAAGCCCTGTTTGGATACCAGCATTTTTCAAATCAAGTGCAAATGAATCACGATTTTTATCTATTTTTATGATGTACAAAGAGAAAGGGCTCTCTTGTGTATTTCCCTCTGGAATGGTGACGTGAGCGACCCCCTCAAGCCCCTTGTTATACATTTGCGCTATCTCTCTTTGTCTGGCTATATCTTTGTCTTGTTTTGTGAGTTGTGCTCTTATATACGCAGCATTCAGCGGGCTAAGTGAGTAGTCATTTCCAATGTCCACCACTTCATAAATATACTCAAGCGCGTCTTCATCTTGAACCATCCCATGATGATGTAAAAGTCTTGCTCTATGCATCATTTCATCATCATCACTCACAAGCATTCCGCCAGCACAAATATTCTTTTTTAAGTGTGCAGAGAAATCAAAACATGTTATATCTGCACCCGTAGAACCTATTTTTTTCCCTTTGTATGTTGCGCCAAGAGCATCTGCGGCATTTTCGACTATTTTTACATCATAAATTTTTGCCATGGAGTAGACTCTATCTAAGTCCACCGTATTGCCAGCAATATGCGTAATAATGACAGCTTTGAGTTTTTTAGACTGATTATCTTCTAAAAAGTTTTCTAAAAGGTCTAAATTAATATTGTAAGAGAGAGGGTCAATATCTATGAAAACAGGTTCCGCATCAAAGTGTCGCACTACTTCAGGGACATTTGGATGTGCATTGACAGAGCATACGACTTTGTCGCCTCTTTTTAAGTCAAGTGCCAACATCGCCAAATGAAGCGCTGACGTCCCATGAGAAGTTGCCAACGCCTCCTTTGCACCCACATAAGAGGCAAACTCGGCTTCTAACTCTGTAACTTGGTTTATATTTTCATCATCTAAAACATCACTGACATTGGAGTGTTCTTCTCGTGTGCTCTCAAATTTGTAAAATGGAATCTTCATTTTTTTTCCTTAATTTTTTTATAGCGTTATATCTCGAGGGTAATTAAAATCATGGTTTAGAGTTCTTGATGTTAATTTTGCGATTATTGGCATTTTTCTTTTAAAATGATTGCGAAAAATTCTCTGCACTATCATCTCTAACATGCCCGCATCTATTCCTCTGCCAAGTATCTCTTCTTTGGTTAGTCTCTCTTCTACATAGAGTTTCATAGCCTCATCTAACTTGGCATAGGTGTAACCTAAATCTGCTTCGTCACTCTGTCCCTCCCACAAATCGGCCGATGGGGGTTTTTTTATAATACTGCGACTGATGTTTAAATACTCCGCCAACTCATACACTTCACTTTTGTATAGGTCGCCTATGGGATTGAGTGCACTTGCCAAATCTCCATAAAGTGTTCCATACCCAAGCATCAGTTCACTCTTGTTGCTTGTCCCTAAAACCAGAGCATTCTCTCGTGCTGATATATCATAGAGTGTTGCCATTCGCATGCGCGCTGCAAAATTTCCACGTCTGAGGTTGTCCATATCGGGGTTTAAATCTTCATACGCTTTAAGCATGGGTGCAATCGAGACAGTAATGCTTCGCATACCAAAATCATGGCACAACTCTGCAGCATCATCGATTGAATTTTGTGAGGAGTAGTGCGAGGGCATTTTTACGCATAAAAGGTCATCGCCAAAAGTCATCTTTGCTAAAACGGCAACAACAGCAGAATCGATTCCGCCACTTAAACCAACAACAACTTTTTTGATGCCTGTTTTTCTGACTTCAGAATCTAAAAACCGCTGTAAGTAGTCTGCAATCTGACTATATTTACCCATATTTTCGTAACCTTTAGAAAACTTTAACAAAAATTATTATATCAAAGTTTAGTAACAAATCATTATGCAAAATGATTGCTTTAGCATCCTATCAACATCTATTTGCTATGATGCTTTACAAGAGAAAAAGGGTTGATTATGCATAAAAAAATAAGACTTTTAATGGTTGAAGATGACGCTGTTTTGGCAGAGTTGTTGTCTAGTTATCTCAGTAACTGCAATATTGATGTTGAAGTCAATCCAGACCCTACTACGGTGATAGCCCATCTTACAAAAAAACATTTTGACATTATCATCCTTGATTTGACCCTTCCTAAAATGGACGGACTTTTTCTTTGTGAAAAAATTTCAGCTGCTTTTGATACACCTATCATCATATCTTCCGCAAGGGACCAGGTAAGCGATAAGGTGCTTGGACTTGAAAAAGGGGCAGATGACTATCTTCCAAAACCTTACGACCCAAGAGAACTTGTAGCTCGTATTCAAGCAGTTCTAAGACGAAAAAACAACTCTTTAAATGTGGCACAAGAAGAAGAGTATGGTGACTTTAAGATGGATGCGGCACAAATGCTCATTTATCACAAAGAAACACTTCTTCACCTAACGGTTGCAGAGTTTGGAATACTCTCTCTTTTTTTAAAACAACGAGGCATGGTCCTGAGTCGAAGTACCATTTTAGATGGGGTCGAGGGGCTCAACTGGGAGAGTGATGAACGTAGCATTGATGTTATCATAAGTAGAATCCGCTCAAAACTTGCAGACAATCCTCGCTCACCAAAATATATTGAATCAATCCGCGGCATTGGATATAGGATGCTCCCTTGAACAAACACTCCATATCGCTAAAAATTGGTATTTTATTTCTTATAGCTTTTGCAATTATTACCATACTTTTTAAACTTATGTACGATTATGAATTTTTATCTGTTCAAGAGAAACTTAAAGGTCATTACCATAAAATCGCTCGCTATGTCATGCTTCATCATACTGGAGTCGATACAAAAGAGCGTTTCCTTGAAAATCTCAAACTACACTCTATTCAAATAACCAATCATGAAAAAGAGATACTGACTAAAAATGAGAAAATTGATTCTCTTTCTTGTGGCATGCTCTATTTTGATCTTTATGAACATGCAGGATATAGATATCTCATAACCCCAGAACAAACAGGCTCGTTGGTTTTAAAAGACTTAAATACAAAACCCATAGATATATACTACATGTGGTGGATGTATGGGGCATTTGTCATAGTGTTTTTTACCCTTTTTATGTCTATTATTATTAGTATTCGTCCTATAAAACATCTTCAAACACAGATTCGCCGTTTTGGAGAGGGTGAGATGGATGTATCTTTTAGTTCAAGTGCAAAAGATGAGATTGCTGAAGTTTCAAATGAGTTTAACAGAGCCATTTGCAAGATAAAAGAGATGATGAATTCTAGAGCTATTTTCTTAAGAAACGTAACACATGAGCTCAAAACACCGATCACAAAAGGGCAGCTCTCTTTAGAGTTTTTGGAACCCTCACGAACCAAAGAGATTTTGTCCAATGTTTTTGTACGCATGAATCTTTTAATCCGTGAATTTTTGCAAATAGAAAACGTCACAGCCTGCGACTGTCATATAAGTACAAAAAATTACCATATCATAGACATCTTGGACAACGCAGTTGATTTACTGTTTTTAGATTTAGGAAGTGTGGAGCACAACATTCATGACAAAACCATAGAAGCAGATTTTGATTTGATGAGCATAGTTTTTAAAAACCTTATCGACAACGGCTTAAAATACTCATCTGATGCCAATGTATTTGTCCGCCTGCAAGATAATGAGTTAAGTTTTTGCAACAAAGGCAATGCTATGGATCATGAACTGGCGTACTACATTCAGCCTTTTACAAAATCTGATATGAACATGGAAAACAGTTTTGGGCTTGGTTTATACATCGTCTACTACATACTGGAGAAACACAATTTTTCGTTCTCCTATAAATATAAAGATGGAATCAACTCTTTTATTATCCACCTTTAATCCAAATGTTTGTTAACACTTCGTTAACAAAAAATCAACATTGCATTTATATTTATTTCTTATACTTCTACCATGAAGTTTAGAAAAACATCCTCTGAAAGATATTTTTAAACTACACAATATAATTTTTAAAAAAAGGGTAATACATGAAAAAAGTTATAAAAATATCTTTGGCGGCGGCACTTTTAGGTTCTGTGGCAATGCAAGCTGCAGAAGTTGATATCAATGGAACAAAAGCTGGAACCATAGACATGATGTTTAAGGCGATGACTGTTGTGAGTGATAACAAAAATAACTTTGCACCAAGTAATGGAAGCGGTTATCTTGTGAAGTTAAAATATGAAACTCCTGATGTTCTTACAGAGGGGCTCAAAATCGGTGTTGGCATGTATGTAAACGGTGATGCTGGGCTCACAAATTGGGATAAAGGTGATGCAGCAGGCGGATATGACAAAGGTGCTTATGGTATGGTAACTGATGCTTCAGGGAATGAAAAAACTCTGATGGGTGAGTTCTATGTCTCTTACAAAGACAAATATTTTGATACAAAGTTAGGGCGACAAACCCTAGAGACACCTCTTACTCAAATCAATGTCTCTTTGATGCCTAACTTTTATGAAGCATATATGGTGGGGACAGAAGCTGTAGAGGGACTTCGTTTGAGTGCAGGACATATCACAAAAATGTCTTTTGGTTCTCGTGCGGCAGCTGATGCGGGTATCATCGGTGAAAATACAGGAACAGCGGGTGTAGGTTTTGCCAATGATAGATTTGTTAGTTTTGGTGGTGTCATAGAACAAGCAGATTTTATTGATATGGGGACTATTGCAGGTTTAAACGATGAAACAGATGGTCGTTCTATGATTGGGGCAACTTATACAGGAGTCAAAGATTTGACGGTAGATCTTTGGATGTATCGCTCTCACAATATAGCGGACGACTTTTATGGAGAGTTAAAGTATAGCTTCCCTATTGCAGGAGATATTAAACTTGGGTTAAGTGGACAGTATCTTGCACAAAAAGACATAGGTGATGCACTTGCGGGTGAGAGAGATTTCAATTTGTTAGGTGCACAAATAGATATAGGCAATAAAAAATGGGGTGCTTTTGCAGCATATAACCAATCAGGAGATGCAGAAGGAACTTCAGGACAGTACTTTAATGCTTGGGGCGCAGACCCAGCGTATACAAGTTCATTCTTTTCTCGTAATGCCTATCGTAAGGATGTAAGTGCTTATAAATTAGGTGCACATTATGTCATCATAAAAGGGCTAAGAGTCACGGCTGACTATGCAAATTATGGACAATCACAAACAACTCTAGCAGGCATCATGACAACTACAGCAAATACGGCTTTAGTAGATGCAACAGAGACAGATTTTTCAGTGGTCTATAAACCAACAAAAGATTGGATGTTTAGAGTAATCAATGCTATAAGAACAAGTGAATTTGATGGGCGCGTGCCTTTAAAAACACCTGAGAGAACGATGAATCATATCCGTGCTATTGCATCGTATTCATTCTAAAATACCGTTTTAGCTTGATAGCTAGAGAGAGTTTGAAAGAAGTATATTAGACTCCTTTCAAACTAAAGATTGCTTCGTCGTTACCTCGCCATGATTATTATTGTCTTGCAATCACCGTCATTGCGAGCAAAGCGA
>DJAA01000040.1:39862-78371 GCA_002428085.1 Sulfurimonas sp. UBA6014
TTTTTTAACAAATGCTCTTTTTAGCCATAAAGTTAAGCTCGCTACAGCTAAATCCTGCTTCTTTTCTTGCTTGTATATTGAGGTTTTTTGCTCTTAAAAATCCTTGAGGATAGTAACGGTCGATTATCTCAAAATAGACTTCATTTGCAACACCATTTTTCTCACAAGCATAGGTAAACCAAACATCCCCTTTTTTGACATGTGAGACCTCTTCTTGCAAAATTACATGTAAAGTTTNNGATGATTTTTCCCAACATCTCACTTTTGGGAAGTTTTTGCAGTTTTTCTAAAATCATCGGTGTCGCATCAAGCCCGTTTGCTTCAAGATACCTCGGGACGACCGCCATTCTCTCAAGTAAAGTTTGTGTCCTTTGTGAAGCTTCAAACAAAGCATTATGAACGGCTACATCTCCATATTTTGCTCCAAGCTCATGGAGGAGCTTTTCTAACATAATAAAATGGCGTATCTCATCGTCTGCTACTTCAAGCCAATCATCATAATAACTCTTTGGCATGTCCAAAAATCTATACGCAGCGTCAAGTGCCAAATCTATCGCCGAGTATTCGATGTGAGCAATGGCATGGAGGAGCGTTATTTGCCCCTCAAGCGTTGTGAGATTACTTCTTTTTGGAACATCTTGAGGCGGGACAACTTGGCAGATAGTATTGTAAGAAGGCAGTTCAAACTCTTTGGTTTTATACGTTGCTTCAAATGGAACTAGTCCTGATTTATACAGTTTATAAAATGCACCAAACCTCTCTATCTTATTTTGCACAAGTTGGGATTCCAATATTAACTCTAATTCTTTATAAAAATTCATAGACGCATAATGCTATAATCGCTCTAAAAAAGGGATTAAATGCAAGTTAAAATAAAGCCTATGGGCGTGTATCAAACAAACTGCTACATTGCAACGCTCGAGGGAAAAGATTTTATTATAGACCCTGGTGTCAGTGCGGTCGAATGGGTTTTAGCCAATGTGACAAATCCTGTTGCCATCCTTAACACCCATGGACATTTTGACCATGTGTGGTCCAATGCCCAGTTGCAAAAAAAGTTAGATATTCCCCTCTACACTCCAAAAGGCGATGTTATGCTCTTAAGTGGCAGTGATTGGATGCCAGACCTTCCGCCCTCAACTCCCGACGTACAAGTAGAGCCAAATCAAGAGTTCGATTTTGATGGCGTAAAGGTAAAATTTCACCATTTTCCAGGACACTGCCCGGGATGTTCCATGATAGAAATTGGTGATGTTATGTTCAGCGGTGACTTTATTTTTGAGCGTTCCATAGGGAGATGCGATTTCCCTTATTCAAGCCCACAGGATATGAAAGAGAGTTTAAAAAGATTTAAAAAAATAGAGTTCGATAAAACGCTCTACCCCGGTCATGGCGGGGCGACAACCATAAAACAAGAGCAACAGTACACCGACTACTGGATTCAAAATATTTAAGGAACAATCATGAAAGACAATTTTCACAAAAAAGCAGAGACTTGGGATGAGGGTGCCATCCGTGTAAACGGTGCGGCAAAAATAGCAGAGGCAATCAACAAACGGATACCGCTTCATAAAGAGATGGAAATCATGGATTTTGGAGTCGGCACAGGACTTTTAGGTTTTGAGATAGCAAAGGTTACGAAAAAAGTTTACGGGGTCGATACTTCAGCGAGCATGCTTGAAAAACTGCATGAAAAAAACACTCCAGAACTTACTATAGAGACCTATTGTCAGGATATCATTAAAAATCCGATTGACAAAATGTTTCATGGAATGGTAAGCTCCATGACGCTGCATCACGTAGAAGAATTAGAGCTTTTTTTTAACACTTTATATAAAAATATAGCCGAGGATGGTTTTATAGCCATTGCCGATTTGGAAGAAGAAGATGGCACGTTTCATACAGAAAATGATGATGTTTTTCACTTTGGTTTTGAAGAAAAAAAATTATGTGCAATTGTAGAAAAAGCGGGTTTTAAAGAGGTAGTTTTTGAAAATATAAATACAATTGAAAAACCTCACAGAAATTTTGGAATTTTTTTACTCACTGCTAAAAAATAAATAATGAGGTGATTTAACTCGCCTCTTTTTGCTCATCAAGAAGTTTAAGTTTTAAAACATGTCTCTCAGTAATCACTGTGACGAATTCCCCATCAAACACTTTGATATCAAATACAAAAGCACTCACATGTACGTTTCTTTTTCTTCCATCTTTATGGCGAACTTTGGCTATAAAATTGACTTCATCACCAAGTCTTACAGGAGATAAAAACTGGCATTCACTCCCTACCAAGATTACATTTTTTTCATTTACAGCCGCCATGGCAGCAAAGTCTGCGGCACTGAAAATAAAGCCAGCATGGATTAAACCCTGATCATCAGCAACCATCTCCTCTCTCGTTATGAGCTTTAACTCCACATATCCAAGTTCTATTTTTTGAAGTTCTCCCGTTAAATCTCTGTTGATTTCCTCATGAGTCTTTAAAACAACTTGATCTCTTTCATCGTCTCGGTAGTCATCAAGCTCTAATTCTTCAGCTTTTACATCGTTTTTCTTACTCATTTTTTGTCCTTCATCAACTTCACATAGACTCTTTTAGGAGCCGGATACCCTTCAACTGTTTTAGATGCATCTTGTGGGTCTAAAAAATCTTCCAAAGATTGCCCCTCAATCCACTCAGTTTTTCTCTGCTCATCCGTACTTGTCACTGTTGTCTCTAAAACTTCAAAAGTCTCAAAACCTGCCCTTAAACACCAATTTTCTAAAGCACTTACCGTAGGGACAAAATAGATATTTGGTATCTTTGAATAGGATGATTTGGGACATAAACACATCTCTTCTTTGCCATCAATATAAAATGTATCTAAAAGTACTTCACCTTGATTCTCTAAGGCGCGATACAAAGATTTGAGCATGGCAACAGGGTCACTTCTATGGTACAAAACCCCAAGACAAAATATCGTGTCAAATTTCTCTTCATAAAATTCTAAATGCTCTACACCTAAGAGTTCATAAACAATTTTACTCTGCACAAAATGATTGATAAAATCAAACTGTGTTTTATAGAGTGGCGATGGGTCAAAACCTACTAAAGATTTAGGATTATCTTCTTGCATTCTAAATAAATAGTAACCATTGTTACACCCTATATCGGCAACTTTTTTATCTTTTAAATTAAAATGGGGTCGAAGCAGATTGTATTTTATATTGCTTTTCCACTCTGTGTCTATGTATGTACCAAAAACTTCAAAAGGACCTTTTCTCCATGGCATCATGAGTCGTGCGACTTCTCTGACGCGGTTTGACTCTATCCCCGCACCGCTTATTTTTATAACATCTCCAAGTTCTACGTGCCAAACACCATGCGCCAAGGTATCTATTGCTTCTCTAAGCGGAGCTATATTTTTCCACTCCATCCACTTTTGTCGCTCTTGTCTTATTTTTTGTAAATCCATTTTATGCTTATCACACCTAATTTTTATTATAATTGTATCTTAAACATAAATTATGCAGTAGGAAATTTTATGAGATTAGAAAAAAAAGCCACCGTCGTTTCAACTTGTGTAGCAGGAGTGCTTGTAATCATGAAACTCACAGTGGGGATTTTCAGCGGTTCTGTTGCTGTTTTAGCATCTGCTATCGATTCGTTTCTTGATTTAACTGTTTCACTTTTTAACTATTTTGCACTCAATACAGCCGAAAAAGATCCAAACGAGCAATTTCACTACGGACGTAGTAAAATAGAACCACTTGCAGCCGTCATCGAGGGGACAGTCATTTCACTCTCAGCCATTTTTGTTTTATATGAAGCACTCAAAAAAATAGCACATCCAAGACCGCTAGAACATCTTACAGAGAGCGTTTTGGTCATGGTAGCTTCCTTTATCATCACAGCTTTTTTAGTCTATTTTTTAAGTTATGTTGCTAAAAAAACAAAAAACATGGTCATCAAAGCAGACGCACTTCACTACAAAACTGACCTCTTTTCAAACGGTGCTGTCTTACTTGCTCTTGGACTTATCTCTTTTTCAGGAGAACAACTCATCGACCCTATTTTAGGAATTGGCATTGCACTTTATATGATTTATTCTGCTATTCCTATCATAAAAGAGGGTATTTTAATGCTTTTGGATGCAGCACTTCCACAAGAGACGATTGATGAGATTGAGAGCATTATAAAAGAACAACCCGTTATCACAAGCTTTCATGATTTAAAAACAAGAGAAGCAGGCTCGCATATATTTATATCTGTCCACGCAGTTTTTAATGTCAGTATTTCTCTCTACGACGCCCATCTTATCTCAGACAAAATCGAAGAAAAACTAAGACACCTTTTTGAAGATAAAAAAACGCACATACTCATCCATATGGACCCATATGACGATTCTAAAATAAATGAAGTGGAAGATGTTTATTAACTTTATTGTGA
The DNA here is from genome assembly GCA_002428085.1 of Sulfurimonas sp. UBA6014. Classification (GTDB taxonomy): domain Bacteria; phylum Campylobacterota; class Campylobacteria; order Campylobacterales; family Sulfurimonadaceae; genus Sulfurimonas. Next base: position 44,292 of record DJAA01000040.1, read on the forward strand.
ATTGATAATCAAAAATAACGTGAATTTCTTTAAGAGGATATATATTTGACTGATTCCCAAGTTTTACTTGAGAGCAAAAGGGAAGCACTCTTATAAAAAGTGCTTCACCTCAACGATTGAATAAGAAATGTCTATCTTGCAAACTCTACGGCTCTGCTTTCGCGAATAACATTGACTTTTATTTCGCCTGGGTATTGAACTCTCTCTTGTATCTCTTTTGCAATTTCTCTCGCGATGAGAACAGCCTCGTCGTCGTTGATTAAAATCGCATTAACAATCACACGCACCTCACGCCCTGCATTGATTGCATAAGCTTGTTTCACACCTGTGTGTTGTGAAGCTATCTCTTCTATCTCTGTGACTCTTTTTAAAAAGCTCTCCAAAACTTCTCGTCTTGCCCCTGGTCTTGCAGCTGAGAGTGCATCGGCAGCACAAACAGCTCCACACTCGATGGACTCTATCTCTTGATGCCCATGATGCGCATAGATAGCATTGATAACAACACTGTGTTCATTGTAACGGTTACAAATTTCTACCCCCAAATCAACATGATTGCCATCATGTTCGTGGGTTAAAGATTTTCCTATGTCATGAAGCAAGCCAGCTCTTTTTGCCAGGATTGGATCACCACCCATCTCAGATGCCATCATACCTGCCAAATGTGCCACTTCAAGGGTATGTGCAAGGGCATTTTGTCCATAACTCGCACGGTATCGAAGTCGCCCGATAAGCTTTATAAGCTCTGGATGCATAACACCGATGTTCATATCCGCCAAAAGCTCCTCACCCTCGCTTAAAATCGATGCTTCAAACTCCTCAGTCACTTTATCAAATATCTCTTCAATTCTTGCTGGCTGAATTCTTCCATCTTCTATCAGTAATTTTAAAGTTTTTGTCGCAATCGCACGACGGTAAAGATTGAAACTGCTGATAAGTATCGCATTTGGCGTTTCATCTATGATAATATCCACACCCATGAGCGTCTCAAGAGCTTTAATATTTCTCCCCTCTTTACCGATAATACGACCTTTTAACTCATCACTCTCCAAATAAACTGAATTCGTCAATCTCTCCGAAGCAAAATTGGCTGCAAAACGACTTGTCGCCTGTGCTAAAATATAGTTTGCTCTTTTTTGTGCTTCTCTTTTGGCTTCATTTTCATAGCGTCGCACGATATGCGATATCTCCGCACGTGATTTCTCTTCCACTTTTTCAAGTAGAACAACTTTTGCCTCTTCTTGGGTCATGCCTGCACTATGCTCAATAGCATGAACGGCTTCGTTTATCTTCTCTTCATACTTTCTTTTGAGTGAATTTAACGATTTTTCATTTCTCTCTAAATCAATTCGCTTTGCATTTGAAACACTAGCTTCTTCCTGAATTCGTCTCTCTTCATTTTGCTTATAGCGTTTAAAATTCTGCTCTTTTAAAATGACATCATTTTCTCTTTGGTTTAGATCTTCCTTGGCTCTATCTTTTGCACTTTCATACTGCTTTAAAGCCTCCAGCTCAATCTCTTGAGATTTTAGATGTGATTTTTGCAAGAGCATATGTGCTTCGTTTTCTATCGCACTTGCTTTGGCTTTTGCTAAATCTGTATAAATATCAAAATTAGCATTCGTAATTTTTTTAGAGATGAAAAAGCCAAGAAGTCCACCAGCAGTGGCAACGCCACCACCTAGTAAAATTTCGCTTAACATCCATTTTCCTATTTTTTGACTTTTGCCTTAGACACGAGCCTAACTTTTGGTGTAAGCAGTAAATCACATGTAACATCATATGTGTCACAAATCAATTTATTTGTATGACAAACTATCGGTTGTACAAAAATTGTGTAGGGTCTCTTTTGTAAATTTTCAAAGAAACGATCATACATTCCTTTTCCAAAACCAACTCGTTGTAAATTTCCGTCTACTCCAACTATAGGTACTATGGCAATATCAATATTATTTATATTTCTTAATGTTTTTCCCGCTTCAAAAATACCAAATTCATTCTGTTTAAGCGGTAACCTAAATGGTACCATCTTAAAACTTTCGCCTTGCATAAACGGGATAAATACCTTATGATTTTTCCTCACTTTTTGAAGTGTTTTGCGTATATCTGTTTCAAATGGTAGCGGGTGATAAAAAAGTATATTTTTATACTTATGTTTTTGAAGTTCTTGTGTCAATTTAAGATTCAAAAGTGCATCTTTGTAAAATTTGTTATGTTTTGACTCACTTCTTATCTTTTTCAAACATTCTTTTCTAAAAATTGGTTTTGTAAGAGTCATGTCAAATCTTTATAGTTATAATTTGACACATTTTACATTCAATTCATAAAAAGGTACTTTAATGCTCAAAAAATCACTCTTACCCGCTCTGCTCATGACACTTCTGCTCCTTCAAGGATGTAGCTCAGATGAAGCAGACGATGCCAATAGCTTAATTGCAACAAACGAATTTGTATTAACATCACTTGATGAGAAACAATATGTCGTAAATAAAAAAGCGAGTGATTTTGTTCTAGAAAATGCTCAAGGCAAAGTTATTCTTTTTGATATTTTTGCCACTTGGTGTCCCCCATGTAGAGCCGCTGCAAAACATCTTTCATCCCTACAAACAAAATATAAAAATGATCTTATTGTTATTGGTTTAAGCATAGAAGATGACATAACAAATGCAAAACTGCAAGAATTTCGTAATAGCTACGATGCAGATTATATCTTAGTCAATTCTCCTCAAAATCGTCTCTTAGCAAACAAAATCGTACAAGAACTAGCACTAGGCGAGAGATATCCTATCCCTATTATTGCCCTCTACAAAGATGGAAAACTCATCAAACACTATATTGGAGCTATTCAAGAAGAGTTTATAGAGAGTGATATTAAAAAAGCACTTGGTAAATAAGTTTTTATAGATGTTTGGATTTATAAAAAAATCACTCGCAAAAACGATTGAAGTCCTAAAAACAGCAGTTCCTAAGAAGAAAATTTCATTTTCTAAAGAAGAACTTGAAAATATTTTACTAGAAGCTGATGTTTCTTATGAATTGGTTACCCTTATTTTAGAACAGACCTATCAAGACAAAATTACAAGAGAGATTCTTCGCTCTAAACTTTTAGCAACTCTTGCGTATACGAACTATAAGGAACCAGAGTTTACTGCCCCTTTTATAGAACTTGTGATCGGCGTAAACGGAGCTGGAAAAACAACAACCATCGCAAAATTGGCTCACAAGTATAAAAGTGAAGGGAAAAAAGTAATCTTGGGTGCTGGAGATACCTTTCGTGCAGCTGCTATCGAGCAACTGACTCTTTGGGCACAAAAACTAGATATTCCCATAGTTTCTTCAAAGCAAGGGCATGACTCTTCTGCTGTTGCTTATGACACCATCGACTCTGCAAAATCTAAGGGATTTGACCATGTTATCATCGATACGGCAGGACGACTTCATACACAGACAAATCTTGCTAATGAGCTCAAAAAGATAAAACGCATCTGCGATAAAGCCCACAGCAGCGCTCCACACAGAACTTTACTCATCATAGATGCAACGCAGGGAAATTCTGCAATAGCACAAGCCAAAGCTTTCAATGAAATGATAGGAATAGACGCGATTATTATTACAAAACTCGATGGAACTGCCAAGGGCGGAAGCATTTTTTCTATAGCCTATGCCCTTGAACTTCCTATCTTATTTATAGGAACAGGGGAAAAACCCGAAAATCTCACCCCATTTGACAAATATGAGTTTGTAGACGGCTTACTCGATGCTCTTTTTATTGAAGAAGAAGAAGTTTAACCTCAAATTATTTGACAAAATGCAATATTTCTTATGAGCAAACGCAAAAGAGCATACAATCTTTAAAATCAAAAATTAGGCAATACCATGGCTAAGAAAAGCGTACTCTTTGAGTGTCAACATTGTGGATTTACAACTCCAAAATGGATGGGAAAATGTACGAATTGCGGCGGATGGGATTCGTTTATTGAACTCAGCGAGCATCAACAAGAAGTTGCAAAACAAACAAAAACAAGCGCAAGCGGTTCCACAAAAGCTATAAGCATCAATGCCATACAAGAGAGTGAAGTTTATAGATTTAGCTCATGTGACAAAGAGTTAGATGGAGTTCTTGGCGGCGGAATTGTTCCTGGTTCACTCACACTCATAGGTGGCAGCCCAGGAGTTGGAAAATCTACTTTACTTTTAAAAGTAGGTGCGAACATCGCCTCAAGCGGAAAAAATGTTTTATATGTCACAGGGGAAGAATCAGCTGGACAGATAAAACTTCGTGCCAACAGACTTAAAGCCAATATGGACTCCTTATATCTTTTGAGTGAAATAAGACTTGAACAAGTCTTAATCGAACTCGAACATCGTACATACGAATTTTTGATTATTGATTCTATCCAAACAATGTACTCCGAAAATATCACCTCTGCACCTGGTTCAGTAACACAAGTAAGACAGATAACCTTTGAGCTCATGCGAATTGCCAAAGAAAAAGAGATAGCTATTTTCATCATTGGACATATTACAAAAGAGGGTTCTATCGCAGGTCCAAGGGTTTTGGAACACATGGTAGACACAGTTTTATATTTTGAGGGTGATTCTTCCCAAGAGTTAAGAATTTTACGAGGCTTTAAAAATCGTTTTGGACCAACAAGTGAAATTGGTGTATTTGAGATGAGAAGTGAAGGACTCATCTCTGCCACAGATGTTGCCTCTCGATTTTTTAACCGAAACTCAGAGCAGGCAGGCTCAGCGTTAACGGTTGTCATGGAAGGCTCTCGCCCTATAATCTTAGAAGTTCAAGCCTTAGTTTCAGAATCGCATACTGCAAATTCTAAAAGACAAGCAACAGGTTTTGATAATAACAGACTCAACATGCTTTTGGCACTTTTAGAACGTAAACTTGAGATTCCACTCTCTGGATATGATGTCTTTATCAATATTACTGGTGGAATAAAAATAACCGAAACTGCAGCAGACTTAGCAGTTTTAGCCGCAATCATAAGTAGTTTTAGAGAAAGAGCCATCTCAAAAGAGACCGTTTTTATCGGAGAAGTTTCTCTCGTAGGCGATGTTAGGGAGGTTTATGCAATGGATGTAAGGCTCAGAGAAGCTAAAATGCAAAATATTTCCAAGGCACTTATAGCTAAAAAACCCCTCGAAAAGACTACTATTAAAACTTTCATCGTAGATGAAGTCACCAAACTCTTAGAGTGGTACTAATTGAACCATTTTTTAAAAGCTTTTTTATCATAAAAACTGTACACTTTTAAAACTATTATAAGTTAAAAAGGAACTTTATGATTGACGCACAATTTCGCAGTGAGGAGAGATATTTTAAGCTCTCAATTGCCTATGAAGGTATGGAAGAAAGCAAATTAGTTTGTTCGACAGTGGAAAAAATCATCAGCAAATATGAGAATCAACCCCAAACATACAGTTGTAATATTTCACATGGAAGAAATGTTTTAGTGGTTGAGTACCATGATGATGTAGATCGTGAAGCTGGTAAAATTTTTGAAGAGATATTAAAAACTTTAAATATTACCCATTGTGATTAAATTTTACTCTTAATAAAGGCTTTATACTATGAATTTAGAAGAATACGCAAAAGGAAATGAACTTTTCAGGACCTATTTTAAAAATAACAAAGAATCTCTTTTAGAACTAGTACGAAGTGGACAAACCCCAAAAGCTCTTTTTATAGGGTGCTCAGACTCTAGAGTTATTCCAGACTTAATGGTTCAATCAGATCCAGGTGATCTTTTTGTAATTCGAAATGTTGGCAATTTCGTGCCACCTTACAAACCTGATGAAGATTTTCACTCCACTGCTTCTGGCATTGAGTATGCGGTCAGTGTTTTGAATGTCAAAGAGATAATTATTTGTGGTCATACACATTGTGGTGCATGCCAACATCTCTATGAAGAGATAAAAGACCCCTCTTTGGTGCATACCAAAAAATGGCTAGAACTCGGCAAAAGTGCAAAAATATCAGCAATTCTAAGCCTAGGAACCAATGCCCCCATTGAAAATTTGTTACGACTTACAGAAAAACTATCTGTCATCAAACAAATAGAAAATATTTTGACGTATCCTCGTGTTCAAAAAAGGTTTCAAGACGGAGATTTGCATATTCATGGGTGGCTTTATGATATAGAAACAGGTCAAATTGAATATTATAATGCCGATACCTATGAGTTTTTACCACTGAGAGATTTGACATAACATTTATGTTTTTTTATAAATTCCGATATAGTGAGTAATGTTTTTCACAAGAATAACGCGTCCATTTTTTACACACTTTTTAAAAATGTGCGTAAGCTTAAATACTAGACTTCTTGTAAACCAAAGATTGCTTTGTCTCCTCCTTGACGCATGACGGCCATTGCGAGCAAGCGAAGCAATCTAACTGTAGGTTATACAAGAAGTCTACTCAAATAAAATTAAAGGAATAAATATGGCTGAGCCAGCAAATTCTTCACATGAAAATACACCTGTAGAAAAAAAATCAAATATGCTCATGATAATTATTATAATCGTTTTAATTCTTATCATACTCCTAGGTGCGGTTGGTTTTCTCTTAATGAGTTCAGAGGAAGAGGCTCCAGTAGCTGAAGCGCATAAAGCTCAAGAAAAAAGTATTGCTAAAGAAAAAAAATCTCCTTCCAACTCAGAGATGGATGAATCAAGAAAGCTTAGTGATATCGGGATTTTATACCCTCTTGATACTTTTACGGTCAATCTCAAAAGCGATGCTGGTAGCCGTTATCTAAAAGTTACCATGTCTCTAGAGCTAGAAGGTCCAGAGCTAAGCTTAGAATTAGATGGTAAGGCTGCTGTCATACGTGATAGAATTATTAGAATCTTGACATCAAAGTCACTGGAGGAGATATCTTCCAAAAAGGGAAAACAAAAAGTTTCTGACCAAATAATGGATACTCTCAACGCCATGATAGGGGATGGGCAAGTAAAAGGAATCTACTTTACAGAATTTGTTATTCAGTAAATGATTGGGATTGACCTTGTAAAAATATCTCGGATGAATCGCTTTTTGGAGCGTTTCGGAGATAAAGCTCTTGAAAAATTTCTCTCATCTCAAGAGATACTCCTTGTTAAAAACTATAAAACTGCTGCGGGATTTTGGGCTGTAAAAGAAGCCTGTTCCAAAGCACTAGGTGTTGGGATAGGGAGCGAATGCGGTTTTCATGACATCATCATTACTAAGTCGCCCAAGGGTGCACCAAATATAAACTTCTCAGCATCTCTTATCCAAAAGTTTCATATCAGCCATAGCAGTGTCTCCATTACACATGATGGCGACTATGCCATAGCTATTGTCGCACTTGAAAAATCATCCGCCACCGACAAAATCAAGGAGTTCTAGTTTATCTCCATCTTGTAACTCATAGACATCCCAAGTATCTTGTTTTACTATTTGCATATTTACCGCAGCAGCCATAACCTTCCCCTCAAGAGACAAAAAAATCAATATCTCTGCCAGTGTAAGATTCTCGCTCAACTCTTTTTTTTCACCATTTATGATTATAGTCATTGTTTATTCTCATTGATTTTTGAATGTATTGTATCGGATTTCATTGAATAAAGCACCTATTCTTGGTATAATAAATATTATTAAATTTTGATTTTAAGTGACTGATTATGATAAATGCAAAAAGTTTACTCTCTTATAGTAAAGATCTCTCTATACTTTTCGTTGAAGACCATGATGAGCTAAGGCTTACAACTACAGAGATATTGAAGAGTTTCTTTCATGAAGTTGATAATGCGGCAAATGGAGTTATTGCATTAGCTAAATATAAAGATTATCATAGTAAAAATTTCAAAAACTACGATATTGTCTTAACTGATTTGCAACTACCACAACTCAATGGTGTCGAGCTGACTCAGGAGATATACACTTTACATCCAGAACAAATTATCATTATTCTTTCAGCGTATGAAGATAGTAAATATCTTCTTCCTCTTATCAACTTGGGAATAGAGCAGTTTATTAAAAAACCTATCGATTTTCAAGAGTTACTCAAAGTTTTACTTAAATCCTCTAAAAAATTGCAACTAAAAAAACCGCTCCCTAAGAATGATGATTTTGCGATAATAAAACTCAATGACTCTTTTGTATTTGATAAAAAAAACAGTTTGCTTTTTGATAACAATAAATCTATCTATCTTACAAAATACGAAATAATATTTATGCAATTTTTAAGTCAAAATGTAGGGAAGATATATTCAAATGAAGAGATAGTTTTAAAATATGGTGATCTTCATGAAGTTTTAGACAATACCAATATAAGAAAACTAGTCTCAAAACTCAGAAAAAAACTCCCTAAAAATTCTTTAGAGAGCATTTATGGTATCGGCTATAGACTTATGCCCTATTTTGAGGCATAAACCAAATAGCTTACTATCTGATGTTAAGCATCTAAACGAACTGTCCGTTTAGATGCGCAATATCGGTTACTATTTAGTTTTCTTCAGATAAATAACACTCAGTGGTGGAAGAGTTATTTCAAGCATATTCGGTCTTCCATGTTGCTCTTTAGCGACTGATTTTATCGCTTCTATACTTCTATCGCTATAGCCACCAAACTCTTTATAATTGGAGTTAAAAATCTCTTCATAACTCCCTTTACTCGGCAATCCAATTGGATATCCAACGTGCTCTTTGTCTGAGAAGTTGCATATTATCACGATTGGTTTTTGAGTTTTTGCCCCCTTACGAATAAAAGATATGACATTCGCATCTCTATCATTTTCATCTATCCACTCAAAACCTTCATGCTCAACATCATTTTTATGAAGAGCAGGTTCTTCTTTATATAACTTATTAAGAGTTCGCACGCTGTCTTGAACCCCTTTGTGCTCAGGGTAATCAAGCAAGTGCCAGTCTAAACTTTGCTCATAATTCCACTCTGCAAACTGAGCAAATTCACCACCCATAAACAGAAGTTTTTTGCCAGGATGGGCTATCATGAGGGCAAATAAAGCTCTTAAATTTGCAAATTTCTTATAATTGTCGCCAGGCATTTTGTTGACTAAAGAGCCTTTCATATGTACCACTTCATCATGACTGAGTGGAAGCACATAGTTTTCATTAAACATATAAACAAAACTAAAGGTTAAATGTTCTTGATGATACTGTCTATAGATTGGCTCATACTTTGTATATTTAAGGATATCATGCATCCATCCCATGTTCCATTTGTATCCAAAGCCAAGTCCACCTTGACTTACAGGTCCGCTAACCATTGAGTAGTTTGTAGACTCTTCAGCAATCATCATGATGTCACTAAAGGCTTCATAAGTAGTTGTATTGAGTTGTTTGAGAAATTTTACCGCTCCACGATTGACATTACTTCCATCTTCGTTTGGCGTCCACTCACCCTCTTCTCTTGCATAGTTTAGGTAAAGCATTGAAGCAACTGCATCAACTCTAATGCCGTCGATGTGATATTTATCAAGCCAAAACATTGCCGAACTTATCAAAAAAGCACGAACTTCATTTCTATCATAGTTAAATATCGCGCTTTTCCACTGTGGATGGTACCCTTTTTGCGGGTCTTTATGCTCATACAAACAACTTCCGTCATAGTTCATAAGCCCATGACCATCTGTTACAAAGTGTGAAGGGACCCAGTCTAAAATAACCCCTATTCCATGAGCGTGCATAGTATCTACAAAACCCATAAACTCTTCGGGTGTTCCATAACGGGCTGTTGGTGCAAAATAACCTGTCACTTGATATCCCCAAGAACCTTTAAATGGAAATTCTGTTATAGGCATAAGTTCAACGTGGGTATAGTTCATATCCACTAAATATTCTGCGAGTTGTTTTGCAGATTCAGTATAGGTTAAATAACAATTACCCTTTTCAACATTTCTTCTCCATGAACCCAAATGAACTTCATAGATAGAAATAGGGGCTTTGTGTGAGTTATTTTTATGACGGGACTCCATCCACTCTTTATCCTTCCACTCATGTTTATTTTCTATACTCCAAACTTTTGAAGCAGAAGCAGGAGCGACTTCAGAGTGAAATGCATAAGGGTCTATTTTATCTTGATTTGCATGGTTATGATCAGATCGTATATGATATTTATAGGTTGTTCCCTCAGGAACATTGGTGATAAATACTTCCCATATACCCGAATCATCCGTCCGCTTTCTCATAGGATGTGTTTCATGGTTGTAGTTATTAAAGTCACCTCTTACAGATATAGAGTGGGCATTTGGTGCCCAGAGTGCGAAATAAACTCCATTAACACCTTCTCTTTGAAGGAAGTGTGAACCTAAGTGGTTATAAAGTTTCGAGTGAGAACCTTCTTTAAAAAGGTAGATATCCAAGTCGCTAAAAAGTGTTACATCATAAAATATTTCATTTTGCATAGTTGCTCTTTTTTATTTTTATTTACGCTTTGTAGCCAAAGCGTTTCTATATACTTCTTCATACCCTAACGCTGCGTCATCCCAACCAAAATGCCCTTGCATTGCGGTTTTTTGCATATCCTCAAATGCTTTTTTATCCTCATGATAAATACGCACAGCCCAAAGAACTGTATAGTAAAGTGCCTCATGAGATGCATCGTAAAATTTAAATCCATTTCCGTGTTCATGCTGCTCATCAAAATTGACAATGGTATCATCAAGCCCACCAGTACCTCTGACTATCGGTAAAGTTCCATAGCGAAGACTATAAATTTGGTTTAGGCCACACGGCTCAAAAAGAGAAGGCATCAAAAACATATCACTTCCAGCCTCTATTTTATGTGCTAAGGCATCACTGTAGCCTACGTGCAAACCGAAGTTTTTTCTATGATGCGCAACATGACTGAAGAAGCCCTCAGCCCATTTCTCACCTGTGCCGAGCATAATGATTTGTACATCTAAATCTAAAAGACCATTGATAACACCTGCTAGTAAACCTATCCCTTTTTGTTCTGCAAAACGCCCCACAAAACCGATAACTGGAACATCATAGCGAAGCTCAAGATTGAAGTGTTTTTGTATATCTCTTTTACATACCAATTTACCTGCCATATCATCGACATCATACTTTTTGGCTATAAAATTATCAAGCGATGGATTCCATTCATCATAGTCAACACCATTTAATATCCCTACTAGTTTATGGGAATGTCCTCTAATATGTGATTCTAACCCAAAACCAAATTCACTTGTTTGAATCTCCTGCGCATATTTTTTTGAGACAGTTGTCACCGCATCTGCGTGATAAATTCCACCTTTTAAAATATTAACTCTATCAAAACTCTCAAGTTCATTTTGATTGAAATGACTCCAACCAACTTCCATGACGTCAACAAGTCCACGATAAAAATTTCCTTGATGTTGGAGATTGTGTATTGTTAAAACATTTGCCGCATGGGCAAAGTCATGAATAAATCTTGTTTTAGTGAGAAGCGGAATCGCTGCTGCATGCCAATCATTTGTATGAATAATATCTGGCGTAAAGTGAAGCTTTTTACAAAGTTGTAATGCTGCTTTAGAGAAAAAAATGAAACGGTTATCATTATCTTCATATCCGCCACCATGATCTTCATAAAGACCGCTTCTGCCGAAGTACTCTTCATGATCTATAAAATAAATAGGAACATCACTGTTTGGTAAAGTGCTTACATAAACGCCTGCCCAAAATTCACCCATCACACCCATAGGAACGCTAAGTGGTCCTTCCATTTTCGTAAGCGTTGAAGGATCTATTTTATAGTATCTTGGCATGACAACAATAATATTATGCCCCAATGCGCGAATTGCCTTTGGAAGTGCCCCTGCTACGTCTGCTAAACCACCTGTTTTTGCAAATGGAACAACCTCTGCAGCTACAAATAAAATATTTAACGCTTCATTTGTACTTTCTAATTTCTTTTTTGCCATGATTATCCTTTATTTAGTGTATAACTTTAAATACTCTGCTGCACTCTTATCAAATGAGAAGTCACATTGCATGTTCGTCTCTACGATAGATTTGTACACTTGAGAATCTTTTTTCAACTCTAGTGCTCTCTCAAGCGCAAAAAGAAGACTCTCTTTATTATACTCTTTAAATACAATTCCCCTTGCACAAGTTAAAATATCTGAATCAGAAAATTCGCAAATGCTATCTTTTAAACCACCCACACTATGGACTAAAGCAACGGCGCCATAACGCATAGCAATAAACTGATTTAATCCACATGGTTCAAAGAGCGATGGCATAAGTAAAAAATCAGCGGCAGCATATACTTCATGAGAGAGAAACTCATCGTGACCTTCTATAAATTCGAAATTCTCATATTGTGAAGCTAAAAGAGTTAATTTTTCACATGTCTGCTTATCCCCGTCTCCAAGAAGAAGAAAATTTAACTTCTTTGACAAAAGTGCATCAAGAGATGCAATGAGCAAAGAGACTCCCTTTTGTTCAACTAAACGAGAAATCATAATGAAGAGTGGTTTTCTTGGATCTTTTAATTTTGTCTGTTTTAAAAAAGAGGCTTTATTTTTATATTTGTTTTCCAAGCTCTCTTTATCGTATTGAAATTCCAATACTTTATCACTTAAGGGGTTAAAAATATCGATATTTATCCCATTTAAAATACCAGTTAATTTCTCTTTGTACTTTCGTAAAAATCCATCAAGCCCACATCCAAACTCACTTGTTAAAATCTCTTTAGCATACGTCGGGCTTACTGTTGTAATGAAATTACTATAAGCAATTCCCGCTTTTAAAAAATTTGCCTTACCATAATACTCTAAAGCATCGGGTCTGAAATATTTTTCATCAATTGCTAATTTCCACAATGAGTATTTATCAAATACACCCTGATATGCAAGATTATGGATGGTAAAAATAGTTTTGATTTTAAGGTTGGATTCTTTTATAAAAAGCGTACTTAAAGCTGTGTGCCAATCATTTAAATGTAAGACGGTAATACCAAGCCTAACACTGAGTTCAACAAGAGCCTTACAAAAAATTCCAAAGCGCAAATCATTATTTTCGTAGTCTCCCTTCTCATCGCCATAAAGATTTAAAGTAGAGCTTAGGAGAGGAGCATTTACAAAATACGTAACTATTTTTTCTTTTTTAGTTTGAAGTATTTCAATCTCATATCCCACGCCCGCTAACATAATCGTAAAATTCTCATAGACTTTAAAATTTTGTCTCTTCATGAAACCATAAAAAGGCATAACTTTAAAAATATCTACACTCTTTGCAAGGGCAGCTGGAAGTGCATCAGAGACATCTGCCAAACCGCCACTTTTTGCATAAGGGAAAATTTCACTTGAAGCAAAAAGAACCTTCATTGATTAATCTCCTCTTAGTAACTTAGCGCACTCTTCTGGGGCGATACTGTTAATCGCCATCCCTGTGGCAATTTCAAACCCACCAAAACGGTAAATGCGAGGGGTAATTCTTAGAGTGAACCGATAAGATTTCTCTATAGTACTCATAAATTCCTCTGTTTCATAATTTAAATTTAATGGTGACATTTGAAAATACAAGTTATAATCAAAATACCCCAATTGAGATTTAAGCATATAAAACACTTTATTAATCAACAAAGATAAATCTGTAATCTCTTTTCTAGAGCACTTATTTAAACTTGAGATATTTTTCATCGTCGATATAATCACCTCAAATGGGAAAGCACTTGCATATGGGCAGTAAGCTATAAAATTACCCACTTCATCAAGCACTCTTTTCTTAGCCAATCGCTCGTTATAAACAATATCTTCTACGATGCCTCGACCATGACGCTTGTAATACTCTTTATTTCTCTGCAAAAATACCAATTGATTATTTGGTATGATTGGGAGTGCGAGCAACTGCGTATGAGGATGGTCTTGTGTTGAGCCTGCATTTTGCCCATAGTTTTTGAAAACGCTCAAGTAGACAAGCCTTTTATCACGACTTAAATCATCAATGCGAATCACAAGAGAGCGAAGCCAATTTTCAATAGCCTCTTTATCAAGAGTTGATACATCATTATCATGAGAGGGGGAATCAATAAGTATCTCATGAGCACCTACCCCAGGGACAGACTCAAACATTCCCTCTCGTTTTGAAGAATCTTCAAGCTCGATTTGAACAGCTTTGTAAAGGTTAGGAATAACTCTTGTTTTCCAAGATGGCGAGTTTGGTTCATTATCTCTTATAGCAAAAATTTCATTTGGAGTAAACTCTTCATTCCCATCACAAAATGGACATATAGCAATTGAAATATTTTTACTCTTAGGATGTCCCAAATTTGGACGACGTAATCTCTCTGGTGCGATAAGGACATAATTATTATGAAGTCTATCGAGTCTTATTTCAGACATTTAGTAGCTCCAAAGAAAATTTCAATTGGAGTTTCGACTTAAAAGGTGTTGAAAAAATAAAACTCACCCCTTGTGCAACTCTGTCATATCCGCTTTCACTTTGAGATATGGTATTTAAAACAAAAGCAAAAATATTGCACTTTTGATTGACCTTAATTTTTAAAAGTTTATTCGTAAAATCATCCATAATGACAAGCTCATCACAATCATAGAGACTTAAACCATCTTCTAAGGTTTGAGCATTAAAAGTAACCACATAGGGGTGTGCAAAGTGAAAGTTAAATTCTTGTGCAAAATATAACGTATCTGGATATGCGCTGCTACATTTACTCTCTAAAACAATCAAATTTTTATCAAACGAATATTCTTTAGTCAGTTTTGTTGCATAAGGATGCTCAAGATGAATCGCACCATCACGTGTAAATCTATTTTTCTTTGCATAAAGCTCAAAAGGTTGATTTGCAAAATCACCCACTTCATGATAGGCTAGAGATTTAAAATTATCAAATGTAAATTCTTCATGACTGAAATGATCTATAAATGAATTTTTCGCATGCCAATCATATATAAGCTCAGATTTCAATCTCTCATCTACGCTTGCAGCATCACTGTGTATGGTTGCTATTTCATCTTCTTTATCTTGATTTTCGCTTGATACAACTGGTGCTTCTTTAGGATGAAGAATTTTTTGATGGTACGCTTCTTCTCTTCTTGTGAGGGTATTTTGCCAATTAAAAAGTGTGTCAAATGAACCAAATTCTATCATCTGCGCACCATTTTTAGATGAAAAAACAACACTAAGATTTTTAGTCAAAACTTTAAGTTCGTCATATCCATCTTTATCAATATCTAAAACTTCAAAATCAATCTCTTTTACTGCTTTTGATTTTTCAATTTCAAGTAAATATCTGTAGGCATTATCTCGGAGATTTGGAAGATATAAACCACCAAAAACTCCATGCCAAAAAACATCATTTGTTTGCAATTTATAAAGAGATTCAAGAGCGTTTTTACTTAAAGTCTCTTGAGCCAAACTAAAATAAAGCATTCTTTTGTGAAGGTAATTACTCTCCTGGTATTTGATAAAAAAGTTTTTCCAAATTCCCCCTTTTACAAAAGAGACACCAAGGGTGTTAAAATACTCATCACCAATACTATGCTTCAACTTCTCAAGAGCGAGAGTCTGTGCACTTCTAAGGCTCCACTCTCCCATCTCAAAATAGGAGGTATTATTTAAATACGCAATCCCTAAAGAGCGATGTTGTTTCATGTATGTAGTGTAATGTTGTGTAACGATTCTATCATTTTTCAAAACAGCTTCAAGAAAATTTTCTAACCATTTTTTCTCATAAACCCATGCATGTGTTTTTGGCCAAAGACCAAGTTTCTCTGCATCATCAAATATAATTGCCGCAGAATTTTCTGTTTTTGAACAGTTTAAAATCGCCTCAATGGCTCTCTCAACACTAAAAAATGGCAAAGCATATCGAAGTGATTGTGCTATTGGAAAAAGGGCTAATTCTTGTGCACTCTCTTCAGTAGTGTAATATCCATCCATTCTAGAAGCATCAAATCCACTGCTTAAAAAATGATAATCATCCACAACAGCATATTCAATCCCACATGCAGCCATATCAGGAACCAAAGCAGATTCCCATACTCGTTCTGTGAGCCATAAACCTTTTGGTTTTGTATTGAAATATTTTTTAAGATAATTACTCATTTTATTGATTTGAGCACGTCTATCTCTTGAAGGGATTGAGCTTAAAACGGGCTCATAATACCCTGCTCCTATCCACTCTATAGAGCCTGACTTTGTCAATGATTTCATATTTTCAAAAATATCTGAATGCTCTACTCTGATTTTATCAAGTAACCATCCACTGCAATGAACTGAAAATTTAAAATCAGGATATCGCACCATCGTCTCAAAAAATGGTTTATAACATAAACGAATCGCCTCATCAACTGCATCACCGAAATTATCAACAGGTTGATGCATATGAACACCAAATAGTAAAGATACTTTATTCATTTCATTTCCTCTAAATAAACCAATTTCGGCTGTAATCACTACCTAAATCGATTTTAAGTTCACCAAAACCCGGGAGAGTTTGGATGACAATACCGTCTTTTTCAATCTCAAATCTTAAAGATATTTCATCTTTATCAATTTTCGTTTTATCTATAGATACCTCAAGCCAATCTTCACATGCCACATCAACTTCCAACTTTCCAAAAAAAGTTTTCTCTGTCTTTAAATGAATTTTTCCTGTAACATCTATGGGGTCAATGATAATATTCATGGAGTCATTTGTGCATGATTTGCTAGATGTACTTTCAAAAGCAAAATACAATTTTTCGTCATCTTGTCCGTAATAAATCTTTTGTATCGGTCCTCGTTGCTTGTCCATAGTTGAAAAAAGTTTACTCTCATCAACCACACCACACCCAATCCATTCAAAAAATGAGTCATGTTTGCCATTTATTCCTGGAGAGATATCAGACTGAGGCTTAATCCAAAAACTTTGAGAACTCTTATCTTTAATAATTGGCATAAACAAATCAGAAGGAGCTTGTATAGCCATTAAATCATATATACTTATAAGATGTGAACGAAATAACTCATCAAACTCTGCGCCAAAATCAGTAAAGTGATCATCACCATACCACCAAAACCAGTCAGAACACTCTGCTGCTAAAAAATGATCTACAATTTTTGCATGTACTGAGGCATCCAAAGAATTTTTATGATGCTCATAATCTCTTTTTGTAAGAAATATAAGTTCCCACGCTCTTGTTTTTTCACTATGACCTACCCATGTGTTAAAAGAGCCATGAATCCAACTTCCAGGGGCTAAATAAGGGAGTTGTCTTGAAGGCTGATTGACAACATCACCCATATGAATAGTTTTACACCATGCACAGTATTTTAAATCTGTATAGAGCGCATTGAAAAAATCAAAACCGTTGTTATCAAAAAATTCCCAAGCATTTTCACCATCTAATATAACAAAAACAGTAGCATTTTCATCTACACGCTGTATTTTTTCCAGCTCACTCATAAAATGTTTTGAAGCGTTGTAAGAACCTTGATGTCTATATGTAAACCCAATTAAATCACTTAAATTATGATCTCTAAATCCCATCGTCATACCATTATAATCATATGACTCGTACAACGCAGCTCTATTATTCGAATTGAGAGATTTAAAGAGTATCTCTTCATCTGTTGCTATCCATTTTATGCCACATGATTTTAAAAGTTTTACACTGCTCTCATCTACAGCACCCTCTGCAGGCCAAAAACCTTCTACTTCATATCCAAAAGTTTCTTTAAATAACACTTGTGATCTTTGAATTTGTAAAAGAGCATCATCTTCAAGCTTGACATAATCTTTAGGAATATTGGTATTGATATTTGCTTTTGTAGCATTTGCCATATCCATAAGAAGCGGTAAAATTGGATGGTTGAGTGGCGTTGTAGATATGATTATCGCGTCTTCATTATGGAGCTTTGCGTAATAATCAAAAATACCAGATACAAATTTGGACAATTCATGCAATAAAATTTGTTTGTCTTCATTTGTATAATGTCTTTGCTTTTTAATGAAATATTTCACCGTATCGTTGTTAGTGCGTAAATAAACCCCGCACCATGCGAGCATAAAAAGAACCTCTAAATCCATAAGCTCTGCATTATTGAAATGTTCTTGGGAATGAAGTTCAGCATATCGCTGAAAATGTTTTACCATCGTATCAAATTGGGTGCTTTTACAAAGTTTAATAACCCACTTTCGCTCATCTTCATTTAAAAATGATGGGTCTTTCAACCAGAGAGCCAAAAATTTATCTGACCTCTCAGGATTGTTATAATAGAGCTTTAATTGCTGTATTAACGGTGCAGTGATGTTAAAAGTAGCTTTTAAAGTTTCATGTCTTGCCATCATCCATGGCATGTCATAGTAATCTTTGAGTGCATGTAAAAACACCCATGGCATTTGCATAATGCCACTTGCATCACGATAATCTGGCTGATGCATATGCCATATAAAACTAAGTTTCAAAAAAAATCCTTATTCTGCTGACCATTGTGCTATTTTAGAGGTATATTTCTCAAAAATAGCCTTGCCATGAGTTTCATTTATAGCTTGTATATAAATATTGAGGTGATCACTATATTGATCTGGAATCATCAAAATCCAATCATTTGTATCTTCCCAAATTTTAACTCCATCATCTGAGCTTGATTTTTTACCCTTAGAATCTTCAAGGAATTTTCTCATCATTTTCCCTTTAAGGGCTTGAGAACAATCTATTTTGAAATTTTTATAGTAAAAAGAATCTATCACTTTTGAGAGAGCCGATATTTTGACATTATGACAACTTAAAAGTTCCATAATTTTCAAACTTGCATACATCGCATCACGTGTGTATCCAAAATCTGTAAAAGCAAAATTTCCATCAACTGTAGCGATAAGGTCATACTCTTTAAGCTGTGAAGCTTTGAGATTGCTATATTTGCCTCTTTTGATTTCAAGGTTAGAAAACTCTTTGATATCAGGAGCCCATGTTGGAAGAAAAACTCGTTTCTTACCCTCTTTTGCGTCTATATTTAAAAGACCAAGAACACTATAGAGTGCTTGTATTTTATCAAGCACAACACCCTCTTCTGTTACGATGCTAAGTTTTTGAGCATTAGGAAAAATAACCAAGCCCATATCATATTCTAAACTTTGAACTATTTTAGAGATATGAGAGTGTGCATTTTTTTCTAAAAGTGTGATGTTAGATAATTTTCTCTCATCATAATAGGCACTTAAAACTATATTTTCAAGTCCTAATTCGTTCAGCATTGCAGGAAAAAGATCAGCAGTTGTCCCATGCATTAAATCAACGGCTACTCTAAAATTACCACATTTTATAATTCCGTTGTCAATTTTTTTCTCAATTGCTTCTTTATAATTTCTACACTCAATATTGTGAATACTGTCATGAATAGTCCCGATTTTAGTAAAATCTACGCGACGAAATTTTTCTGTAAAGAAAGCTTTTTCTATCCCTTTGGCAGAGTTAGAATCGATTCTAATGGCTTCTTCATTAAATAAAGTTATCTCAGAACTTGTTGTATCAGTAATACATCTTTTAAAATGGACTCCACCGATTAAATCGTTATCGTTCGCAAGAGCATATCTTAAAACAGATGGAGCGGCACTTTTTATATCAAGAACATTAATTCCCGCAGCAAGTAAACCTCCTAAGAATGCACGCTTAAGCATACGAGAGCTTTTGTCATCGTCACGACCAACGATAACCGTAGAGTTTACAGGAAGTTGTGCGGCAAAGGCTTCAGCTAATTTTGTCGCCATTTCACATGAGAGCTCAACGTTGCTTTTACCACTGACACTTCCATTTTCAAATATGGAATTTTTATATTTACTTCCCAAAATAAGGCTATGACTCACAATCGAAGCAGGTTCAATTTTTTTGTCTGGCCAAATTGTAACATCTTGTTCAAACGAAGCAAGTTCACCAACCTCACACCCTTGTGCAAGGATAAGTCCAGCTTTTGCAGTTACATTTTTACCGATAATGTTGTTGTTACAAATAACACAATTATCTAGCGTAACATTTTTATCTACAACGATATCTTCCCAAAAAACCGTATTACGGATTTTACATGAGTCGCCGATAACAACATTATCACCGATAACAACATTTTTCAGCTTCACATTACTAGCAATTTTTACATTTTTACCAATAACAACAGTCCCAATAATCTCAACTGTAGCATCTAATACACACTCACCTAAAGAATATAAAATTCCATCAGGATATTTTTTCTGTACACCAGAAATTTTAAAATTTACTCTGTTATTTAAGATATCTTCATACACTTCTCTATAACTCTCAGGATTTCCTACATCACGCCAGTAACCACTCAAATTATAAGCCATTAAAGGAATCCCTTTTTTCATCAGTGAAGGGAATAAATCTTTTGCAAAGTCAAAATCTTCATGTTTAGGAATAAATTCCAAAATTTCAGGCTCTATAATATAAATACCAGTATTGATAGTGTCACTAAAAACTTCACCCCAACTTGGTTTTTCTAGAAATTTTTCAATAATATGATCTTCATTTGCAATAACTACACCAAATTGTAAAGGATTTTCAACAGAAGTAAGACCAATAGATAGCTTCGATTTTTTAGACTCATGAAAATCCATAAGCTTTTTAAAATCAAAATCTGTCACCAAATCGCCACTAATAATAATAAAGTTTTCATGACCAATAAGACTCTGTGCTAGTTTTACAGCACCGGCAGTTCCATAATCATCATCAGGAACAACATAGCTGATTTTGATACCAAAATCACTACCATCCTTAAAATGTTCTTGAATCACTTCAGGTTTAAAATACAAAAGTACAATAAACTCCGTAATGCCCAAATCTTTAAGCATCATCATGGTGTGTTCCATCATAGGTCTGTCTACTATAGGCAACATTGGTTTTGGTCTTGAATGAGTAAGTGGTTGGATTCTAGTTCCAAAACCACCTGCCATTACTACTGCTTTCATAATAAGTCCTTTTTAATCTAAATAATCTATTGCATTTAAAAGATGTTGTGGTAATTTGTATTTATGGGATACAACATCTTCGATTTCCATAAAACTAAACTCGCCCTTGTTAAATACGACAACTTTATTGGAGTTGTCATGAGAGAGCAAATAATCAACTGCTTGAATCGTAAAATCAAAAGCCATCATTCTATCGTACACGGTTGGATTTCCACCTCTTTGAATATGACCCAATATACTTACTCTCGTTTCTAAACCTAATTTATCTTGAATCCATTTATGCGTTTCAGAAGTTTTTTTAGAGCCCTCAGAGATAATGGCTAAAATATAATTTCGTCCATCTTTTATCTCTTGAATTAACTTCTTTTCTACCTCATCACGTTTAAATTCAACCTCAGGAATGATACAAATTTCAGCACCGCTAATCATGGAAGCGACAATCGCCAAATAACCACAATCTCTCCCCATGACTTCAATCAAAAAAGCACGATTGAATGATGCTGCAGTATCACGTATTTTATCGAGTGCATCTCGAATAACATTTAACGCCGTATCAACCCCTAAACAATACTCTGTTCCATGAATATCGTTATCAATAGTACTTGGAATTCCAACAAAATTGATATCAAATTCTGAACTAAACTTTTCCATAGCACGGAAAGAGCCATCGCCACCTAAGACGACAACCCCTTGGATATCATGAGCCTTGAGATTATTATATGCTTTGAGACGGTGCTCATATTCAAAAAAACGCTTCGAACGAGAAGAGCGAATAATTGTTCCACCTATATGAACGATTCCTGCTACATCCTGATGTGTCGCTTTTTTTATTTTATTATCTATAAGCCCTTCCAAACCATCATAAATTAAATAAGGTTCTTGCCCATTTTTTTGTGCATAATCAACAAATTTTTTTATTGCTGGATTCATACCTGGTGCATCACCACCAGAACACATTACTGCTAATGCCATTTTTTCAATCCTATTTTTAACGTCATGTAGTTACGCTTTATAATCAAACATTTCAACATAATACTGATTTGCCATTCTGCCTGAGTCAAATTCTGGGTCAATCTCTCTCATAGCATTTTTCATAATAGCTACCCATTCTGAGGTCTTGTCGTAATAGAGAGGAATTATTTTATCTTCTAAAATGTCCATCATGTTTGCATTATCCAATCTATCTTGTTCTGCTGAACTCAGTTTATAGTCAACTTCAGGGATTGTAAATGCATTTTTTCCATCTCTTGCAAATTCTGGATGCCATCCATCGTTAATTGAAAAGTGAATAGAACCATTCATGGTTGCAGTCATCCCGCTTGTTCCACTTGCTTCTCTTGTGATTCTTGGAGTGTTGAGCCAAACATCACTTCCTTGTTTAAGAAGCTTTGATAAAGCCAATTCATACCCTACTAAAACTGCTATATTTTTATATTTTTGACTGAGTAAAACGAGCTCATTAAATATGTCCATAGCACCGAAGTCTGTTGGATATGGTTTTCCTGCCCATATAATCTGAACTGGCTTTTCTGTATTTTCAATTAAACCAACAAATCTTTGGAAATCGTATTTTAAAAGACCTGGGCGCTTATACTCTGCAAAACGTCTTGCCCAAACTATTGTCAAAACTTCTGGGTCAAAAAGTTTACCCGTTTGGTCAGCCACTTCTTCAAAAAGAATCTTCTTGAGGTGTTTTTTTCTCGCAACCAATTCATAATCTTCATGCTCATCAAGCGCACGTAACAATGTTTTGTCTGTCCAATATTTTTTATTTTGAGCATTCGTAATAGAGATGATTTCACATCTGTTGGCTACATCTTTCCACATGTCATTAGAGACAATCCCGTGTATTTTAGAAACAGCGTTTGATCTTTTTGCACTTCGAAGAGCACCGACAGTGAGACTAAAATCATTCTCTGTCTCATAGCCGCTAATAGCACGAACTGTTTCCAAACTGTGTCCAGCAAAAAAGCCCATCTCATGCAAAACATTGATATTATGCACTTCATTACCAGCTGCCTCAGGAGTATGCGTCGTAAACACTACATGTTTTCTTAACACTTTCATGTCTTTAAAGCGACTATAGAGCTCATAAACAAGAGGAAGCGCATGCCCTTCATTCATATGATAAATATCTACTTTACGATTTATAGCTTCAAGAACTTTCACTCCACCAATGCCTAATACTATCTCTTGAGCGATACGAGTTTTTTCATTTCCATCGTAAAGTTTATGCGTAATTGTACGAGAGAGATAATCGTTTTCATCAGTATCTGTTGATAATAAAATCATTGGAGCTGAACCAAAAATATCAGGATGAAGAAAGAATGCTTTAATAACTACATCTTGATTGTTGATTCGCACAACAACTTTGAGTGGTAATTCTTCCAAAAATGAGTAGAATTTTCTTGTATACACTGGTTTAAGAGTACGGTCTTCATTGCGTGTTTGGTCATAATAAGCAAAGCTCCACAACATCCCTATTCCAACTACATTTTGTTGTAAATCATATACACTTCGCATATGTGAGCCCGCTAAAAATCCCAAACCACCTGAGTATATTTTTAGTGCTTGGTCAATGGCAAATTCCATCGAGAAATAAGCTACGCTTGTTGTATATTTTTTATTTATATCGTATGAATGGAGTTTCATTAATTCACCTTAAGAATTTTCTAAATTTTTATATAAAATTTGTTTACCTAATTCAACACCTGGTTGATTATAAGTATTTACTTTAAACATGGCACCAAGTAATGATGTTAAGAGTTCAAAATAAACTATGAGTGCACCGATATTTTTCTCTGAAATAGAGTCTAAAGAGATTGCATCTGTATTGACACCCGACTGAATAACGCTTTGCATCGTTGCTTCACATTGTGCATTTATAAGAGTTGTAAAGCTTTTACCATTTATAAAGTTTGTTTTCTCAATCCCATAAAGTGTAATATCTGGGATGAGCAAGTCGTTTTTAAAGTCCTCTATATTTATAAAAGTTAAACTTTTATTTTTTGGACCCTCTATGACTAATTGTAAGAAAGAGTGTTGATCAACTGCACCAATAATCCCTATTGGTGTCAATCCGACTCGATTGCCATTTGTGTCTATTTTGCCGAGTGATTCACCCCAAAGCTGGACATACCATTTTGTCAAGTCTTCAAGTCTATCCGCATAGGAAAATACAACGTTTATACTTTGTGTTTTTGAATTTTCATAAAAAGAGTATGCTTTTTCTAAAAGGTGATTCTCTTTGCCATCAAAAAAACTTGCTATAAAATCTTGTGCGCCGTTTAACAATTTGACCATGTCATACCCAGCAAGCGCTAAAGGAACAACCCCTACAGCACTCAAAACTGAAAAACGACCGCCTACATTGTCTGGGATGTTGAACTCATGAAATTTGTGGTGCTGTGCAAAAACTGAAAGAGAAGAACCCTTGTCTGTAATAGCAAAAATGCGATTATTATCAGCATCCATATCTATTTTACAATAGGCAACAATCGTTTTAAATGTAGAAGTTGTCTCAATTGTGGAACCAGATTTGGAAATAAGAAAAAAACAAGCTTTTTCTTTTTTTATTTTTACTAGATTTTCAGTAATGGTAAGAGGATCTGAATTTTCAAAGAAAATAATCTCTTTGGCATTTGGAGTGATAGGACGAAGAATAGTGTTTATAGCTTTTATCCCTAAAGAGGAGCCACCAATCCCCATAACAACAATTTGTTCAAAAGAAGAGGTATCGATTTTTTTCAACTGCTCGATAAAATCCAGTGAGAGAGTCGGCAATTTATAATACCCAACTCTCTCACTTTGCATCTCATCTTTGACAACTTCAACGGCATCATTTATTATCTTTTTAGACTCAGAACTCTGAGTAGCTAAAAAATGCTTGTTGAAGGTTAACATTATTTATTTCCGACAAACACACACATATCAACTAAACGACTGCTGTATCCCCACTCGTTGTCATACCAAGCTAAAACTTTAACGGTTTTGCCCTCAACAACACTTACCATATCAGGGATGAAAGTTGAACTGTATGTACTTCCTATGAAGTCACTTGATACTCTTTTGTCATGGTCAATTTCTAGTAAACCTTTAAAACTACCAGCAGCAGCTTTTTCCAT
This sequence comes from Sulfurimonas sp. UBA6014, assembly GCA_002428085.1. Taxonomy (GTDB): domain Bacteria; phylum Campylobacterota; class Campylobacteria; order Campylobacterales; family Sulfurimonadaceae; genus Sulfurimonas. The sequence continues at coordinate 69,328 of DJAA01000040.1, forward strand.
AGCAGCAATAATTTGCTCTTTTGTGACATCTACTTTCAAGTTTGCTGTTAAGTCAACAACAGAAACGTCTGCAGTTGGAACTCTCATTGCATAGCCATTAAGTTTGCCCTTAAGATTTGGCATAACTAAACTGATAGCTTTTGCAGCGCCTGTTGTTGTAGGAATCATATTTACCGCAGCAGCTCTAGCTCTTCTCATATCCGAATCATGTTTTACATCTAAAACATTTTGGTCATTTGTGTATGAGTGAATAGTTGTCATAAGTCCACTTACGATTCCAAACTCATCATCTAAAACTTTACAAATTGGTGCCAAGCAGTTTGTTGTACAACTTGCATTTGAAATAATCGCCTCACCTTTATAGCTGTCTGTGTTAATATTCATAACATACGTTGGTGTATCGTCTTTTGCAGGTGCGGACATAACAACTTTTTTAACACCATTTTTCAAAAAAGCCTGTGCTTTTTCTGTAGTTAAAAATACACCTGTACACTCGATAACAAGTTCAGCTCCACAACCGCCAAAATCTACTTTATTAGGATCTCTTTCACTAAACATCGTTACTTTTTTGCCATTAATTTCAATAGTCTTGTCATCAATAACTTTTGCGTCGATACCTTTATGAACAGAATCATATTTGAGTAGATATGCAAGCATCTCAGGCTTTGCAGTTGTATTGAGTGCAACTAACTCAATATCTGTTCGCTCACTTACAATCTTTGCAACAATAACACCAATTCTACCAGTTCCATTTATAGCTACTTTTAACGACATTACACTTCCTTATTTTCACAAAATTTGTTTATCCGACCATTTTATACTATTTCAGATTAATTTATCTTTCATTTTTATAAAAAACATCATGAAAAACATGTTCATCTCCAAAATTCAACGATTCATAGGGAATAATTGTCATTTGGAATATTTAAAAATCGCTTATTTTAAAGTTTTCATATAATATTTCACACCAATTTTGCAAATTTTAGTCTAAAACAACTCCCATTTTCAGAAGAATCAACTTCGATTTGAATATTCATAGCATACGAGAGTCTTTTGACAATATCAAGTCCTATTCCACTGCTGTTTTCAGCGCTATAGGAACGTTCAAAAATCTTATTTGGCTCCTTTATCCCTTTGCCACTATCTTGTATACAAAGAGAATCATCTTGCGTGTATATCCTTATGCTGCCGTCTTTTGCGTTATATTTACAAGCATTTGAGAGGATGTTCTGAAGGATTTGCTTCATGGCATGTGGATTGAGTTTAGCTTTTACTTTTGAACATGAAACACTAAATATTATCTCTGGATAGAGCATCTTTTGTATCTGTACAACATCTTCTACGAGATCACATATCCCTACAAGCTGCATTTGAAATGTCCCTTCTTGTAACAGTATCGTAAGATTTTCGTGGAGCTCTGAGATAGTATTTACACTTTTACTGAGTCGAATAAGTGCATTATTTTGTTTCAAATCTGGATGTTTTTCAAGCAACTTCATGTTTAGTTTTATAGCAGTGACGGGTGTATTCAAGTCATGAATCAAATCTTTTGCAAATTTATCTAGAGTTATTATGCTCTCTTGAAGAGGTTTAAGGGCATTTTTTGCAAGTCTATAACTGATAAATGCAAAAACAAAAAGTAAAAATATTTGAATACTGATNNATTTTTTGCTTGAGACTCCATAGATTTTGATTATAAATTTTTTTTGATTTAAGAACCATAAGATAGTCAAAATTATTTTGCATCGGAATGAGTTTCATAAACTCATCTTCACCTATTGCAAAATTTTCTATATGGATATGTTTATCCATCTGGACAAAACTATGATGATAATCATCCGTAAAGCTTTCTAAACTATTTTGCATTTTGATGTGTCTTGCATACTCTATAAGAGAAAATTCTTCCACCTTTAAAAGATGCATACTTATTTGTGAAAAATAAAAAAATCCAGCAGCTAAAATAAGCAGAGCTACGCTGACAAAATATGTAATAAAAAATTTCAGAAATGCTGATTTTTTATACTGATGCAAGACGGTATCCTATCCCTTTGAGCGTTGCTATTGGGAGACCTATTTTACGAAGCTTGTTGATGTGAACACGAAGGGCTCCCTCACTCATCTCTTTGCCTTGCGTCAAATATTCAAAGATAAGCTCTTTATGGAGTGTTTTATCGCAATTTTGAAATAAAAGTCTTGTGATTTGCAACTCATATGGGGAGAGTGGTATAAAAATAGAACTTCTATAAAGCTCATCTTTTTCAATAAGAAACCGAAAATCACCCACTCTAATCTCATTTGCATAGCTGTGATACGACCTTCTCAAAAGCACTTGTATTCGCACAAGAAGCTCATCAAAATCAAAAGGTTTTTTGATGTAATCATCTGCACCAACATCAAAACCATGAGAAAGTGAGGCAATATCTCTTAGTGCAGTTATAAATATAGCTGGTGTCACATCTCCACTTTGACGAAGACTTTGAAGAAATTCAAAACCATTTAAAAAAGGGACATTGACATCCAAAAGCATAATGTCAAAATGCTTTATAAAAGTAGCATCAAGAGCCATCTCCCCATTGTTTACATGAACAACCTCAAACTTTTCAGCTTCTAAGAGTTCTATTAAAGTTTCTGATAATATTTCATCATCTTCTAAGAGGAGTATTTTTGGCATACCTCAAGTATATAAAAAAGTGTGTTAGTAGAATGTTAAGAAAAAAGTATCAATAAGCTTGTAAAAATATAATTTTTGTTAAAAGTTCATTGTGAAGGGCGTTTAAAAGTGGTGGGTTCTGAGTNNTATGGTGCGCCCGACACGATTCGAACGTGTGACCGCTGGTACCGCAAACCATACCGCTATTTTCTATATTTTACTTTATCCCTCTCAATAGGGCTATTTTGTTTGCACATATCTCTATCTTAATATATATTAATCTATACTTCTATCTACAAAAACGGCACCTAAGACGGTACCCATCTAAATATAAAGTAGGGATTATATTTGGCTATAGATAGAAATGATTATCCACATAAAGTGGAAGTAGGGTTATGGGCTAACAAAAGTTTTACAATTTTTTTGTATAGATTTTCTTTTGAAAAAAAAGAACACAGTGGACTTATAGATGTAAGTGATAAAGTTGCTTGGCTTAAAAAAGATAAAATCTCTTTTGCCAAGGGTGAGATTATAAAAATTAAGAATGATAAAAAAGATGGAGTTCTCAACATTAATATAACTCTTGATATTTTTATGAAAAAACATTTAGATTTATTGCAAGATAATAAGCATAAATTGATTTTAAAAAGTCATTATGATAGATATATTAGCCCAACGATAGGGATAAAGAAAGTTATTGAATTGCGTCAGTTACATGTAAGAAGCGTTATAAAACAACAAGAGAATAAAAATTTATCTCCTCGCACTGTTAAAAGAACAATGGAAGTTTTATCTCCTGCGCTCAAAAATGCAATTTCAAATAGACTTATTACATTTAATCCGCTTGATGGAATAAAAATCAAACAGCCAAAGACTAAAAAAATTGTTACTGATGCAAGTGTTGAGCTATTTAAAATTAACAAAGCGATACATGATGAGTTTGTAGATGATGTGTTTTATTTAACATTCTTTATGTTTGCGATGCAAGGACGAAGAAAGGGAGAGATACTTACATTGAAGTGGGAAGATGTGAGTTTTGATAATAGCTACTATGTGTTACGAAATACGAAAAATAATGAAGAGCAAAAAATCTTTTTACCTGAGATAATCAAAGAGAATTTAGCTCTCATTCCTCGTATGAGTGAGTGGGTTTTTACCTCTGCTATAACTGGATTTCATATAGTCGATATAAAGCGACCTGTCGCAAAGTTGAAAAAGAGGCTTGGAGATAATAACTTTGGCATTCACTACCTTCGTAATGTGATTGTCTCGGCTATGGCGGAGCAAGGGCTTGATAGTATTCATCTGAGTGGAGCGTTAGGGCATAATGACCCAAACACGATTAAGAAGTATCTCACTATGAACTATTTGAAGTCTAGTGAGATGGCGAGCAAGGTTATTGATGGAATAGTTAAAAAATAGCATTATTACAGTTTTTAAACGAATCAAGAACATTATAATCCGTGTAATATTGCTATAATACCCTACATTATGCAACAAGTGAGTTTACTTCAATGAATGTAGAACCTCTTTTTATAGATATTGAAGCCACTTTCAATAGTGATATTCATGAAATTGGAATTATTTATAAAAAAGATGAACTAAAGACTACTTCAATTAACAAAGCTCATGAATACATTAAATATGCACCTACAAAATATATTGCAGGGCATAATATAATTGCTTTTGACAAAAAAATACTCGATACAAGCTCAATAAGCACCCTATTCCAAGATAAAATATTCATTGATACACTTCCTATTTCTATGTTACTATTTAATGAAAAAACTTTTCACAATCTTCCTAAAAATTATAAAAGTGAGGATAACTTTTTAAACAATCCTGTCGAAGATGCAAAGCTTTCAAGAGAACTTCTTGATAAATCAATAGATAAATTTAAAACATTGCCAATTCTACAGAGAAATATTTTATATACTTTACTAAAGCGTGAAGAAGTATTTACAGGCTTCTTTGAATTAATATTAGAAGAAAATATTTTTGAAGAACTTAGTTTGCCTATATTGAAAGGTTCTATTTTAAATATTTTCAAAACTATCATCAAAAGTTCTACTGTACTAGATGAAGCACTAGAATTTAATAAGATAGAACTTGCCTTTATTCTTGCAATTCGTATGCCAGAACTAGAAGTCAATGCTCAACCACCTAAAGTGCTTTATGACTATAAAAATATCACTTCTTTACAAGAAAGGTTATGCTTTAATTATGAAAAATCAGTTGAAGAACTAAGCGACCTCGCTCAAGATATTTTTGGCTTTGGAACCTTTAGAGATTTTCCTCGCCAAGATGCAACACTAGAAACAGGATCAACAATATCTCAAAAAGAAATTGTCGAAGCTGGTTTAAAAAATGAATCATTTTTAGCTATTTTGCCGACTGGTGGTGGTAAAACTTTCACTTTCTGGCTTCCTTCACTTATTAAAGCAAAGTCATTAAAAACACTAACAGTTGTAATTTCTCCACTTCAAGCATTGATAAAAGACCATATGGAGAGTTTTCATGAGTCTGTAGCAAACTATAAAGCTGTTGCATTAAGTGGGTATCTATCGCCGACTGAAAGAGCTGATGCTATGCAACAAGTAATCAATGGCGATGCAGATATACTTTATCTAGCACCAGAGAGTCTGAGGTCTAATTCAGTCTTTAATCTACTAAAGAATCGTGTAATTGAAAGATTTGTTATAGATGAAGCACATTGTCTTTCAACATGGGGAAATGATTTTAGACACGATTATTTTTATATAGGTTCATTTATTCATGATTTACTAGAAGCAAAACCATTTCAAGACCACATTCCAATATCGTGCTTTACAGCTACAGCTAAACCAAAGGTTATGGATGACATAACGGAGTACATAGAATCATCACTAAATCTAAAAATGAACCGCTACATTGCAGTACCAGAACGAAAAAATCTTGATTATGTAGGATATGAGCTAGATGGAGATAAAGCAAAGTATAAAAGCTTACTTGAACTTATAGACACACATAAAGGCTCAACTCTTATTTATATCCCCTCTTCTACAAAAAAATGTGATGATATCGCGGAACAATTAGCTACAGATACAGGGAAAAATGTCAAATCATTTCATAGCAAATTAGAAACTGATATAAAAATGCAAATATTAAAAGAGTATATTAACGATAGTGTGGATATTGTTGTAGCTACAACAGCATTTGGAATGGGTGTTGATAAACCAAATATAAAAAATGTCATTCATTATGAAGTATCAGAATCATTAGAAAACTATTCTCAAGAAGCAGGTCGTGGAGCCAGAGACCAAAAGATAAGAGCTTCTTGTCCATTGTTATTTTCTCAAAATGATTTAGACAAACACTTTACAACACTAACTCGTTCTAAAATCAATCCAGATGAAATTAATGCCATATTTAGGGTACTTAAAAATGATTCTCGTAACCCTGTAACTTTGACAACACGAGAGATTGCCTCACAGGCTGGATGGGATACAGAAGATAAATCGAACGATTATGACATGAAAGTAAAAACAGCTCTTTTAGAACTTGAAAGAGAAAACTATTTAGAAAGAACTCGTAATAAAGTACATTACTATGCAGATGCCGTTGCAAAAGATTCGTTAGCTATTTTACAAGATGCTTACAATACACAGAATTATAGTGATGAATCAAAAATAAGATTATCTCGAGTATTACAGACATTACTTGGAAGTGGAAAACCTGAAGCAGTTCAACTTGACGAGCTGACAGAAGTACTAGGTTACTCACATGAGATTATCACCCAATCAGTATTAGAATTAAAAGAGATGAAAATAATTTCAGATGCTAAAGACTTAAGTTTAAAAATCTCTAAAGATAGTATTAATACTTATATGAGATACATTCAAATCGAAAATATTCTCTTTAAATATTTAAGTCAAGACAATAGTCATACTATTAGATTGAGTGAACTAAATCAATTATTGCTAGACAATGAAACTGTAGATGTAAAAAATGAAAACCTAACTTCAACAATAAAAATACTACTAAAAAGTTGGATAGGTGATAAACACCAATTTAAATTCAACAGACTTGATAGACAAAAAAACCTCTGGTTTTTTGAATTTATTGATACTCAAAAAATTCAAAATATTATTGATTTTAAACACTCTATTGCTTTAAATATCATATCTTTTTTGACAAAAAACCTTACAGAGACTAAAACATCAACTAAAGAATTTGTTGAGTTTTCTATGTTGGACCTTCAAAAAGAGTTAAACATTGACAAGCCCAATATGTCTAAAATTCTTGATAAAGCCTTACTGCATTTACATGAGCTAAGAATTCTTGAACTTGGAAACGGTCGATTTATATATTATGCACCATTAAATATTCAAAAATTTGACAAAATGTTAGCACCAAACAAAAAGTATACTAAGCTTGAGTACAAATCTAGGCTAGAGCCTTATTATCAAAGAAAAATGGAATCAATACATATTATCGGCGAATATTCAACTAGGCTAATAAAAGATTCAAACAGAGCTCAAGCATTTATGAAGGACTACTTCACTCTCTCATATAGAGCATTTATTAATAAATATGGCGAGCTAAAAGAAAAATTTAAAAGACCCATGACTGAGTATCGTTACAACAAAATATTTAATTCACTCTCCGATGAGCAAAAAAAAGTTATTGACGATAAAGAGTCTCAAGCAATGATGATTTTAGCAGGACCAGGTAGTGGAAAANNATAAAATAGCTTCACTTATCCTACAAGAGAACATTAAAGCTGACCAATTTTTAATGCTAACTTATTCTCGTACAGCAATGATGGAATTTAAATCTCGTTTATTTGAGCTTATTGGGCAACTTGCTTATGACATTGATATTTTTACATTTCATGGCTTTTCTCTTCAACTTGCTGGTAGACAGGCAGAAGATAATAAAAAAATACTGCATGAAATTGTTTCACTTGCAACACAGCAAATCAACGACGGAAATATAGAAATACCATATAAGACTGTTATTGTCCTAGATGAGTATCAAGATATCAATTCTGATGCGTTTGAGCTCATAAAAGCACTAAACAAATCACATGAAAATAAAAAACGCCTTATTGCCGTTGGCGATGATGACCAGTGTATTTTATCAGATGTTAATGGTGCAGATATAAAGTTTATCACACAGTTTGAAGAAGAATTTGGAATCAATGATGAAGACATCAAAGCATATGCACAATATGAACTTTTAACAAACTTTCGAAGTACACAAAATATTGTAGAATATTCTAATAATTTTATCCATACTATTGCTCATCGGTATAAAGCNNACAACATCCTCTTCTTTCTCATTCAAAATATTTGGGTGAGGTTATTGTCGTAAATTGTGAATCACAACATTTAGAACAACCAGCGATTGAGCAAGTCAAAGAATATATTGAAAAAGATAAAAGTTTTGCAGTCTTGGCTTATAGTAATAACGAAGTCGCTGATATATACGCACTACTTCTTGATGAAGGTATTCCTGTAAGCTACTTGCTTGATAATCAAGGATTTAAACTAGCTAGTCTGGTAGAAATTCAATTTGTAAATAAACTTGTGCAGGATACAGAAGTTAATGAAGAAATATTATGGGAAGCATATGAAAAATCAAAAAAAAGATATGCTGGGTCTACAAACTTATCCTTACTCTATCGTGTAATCAAAAGCTTTATTGATGAACACGAAATATATACACCATCTCTTTGGAAAATCTATTTAGAAGAAATTTCTTCTGAACAATTAATGAATACTTTTAATAAAGTTTTAGTTTCCACCATACATAAATCAAAAGGCAAAGAGTTTGATACAGTGGTCTTAGTCGCTCACAAAAGAATCTTTGATGACAATTCTATAAGACTCTTCTATGTTGCAATGACGCGCGCTAAAAAAAGATTAATAATTGTAACCGACAATAAACTGTTCAACAAGTATTCAACCTCATCAGTTCAAAATAAACATGATTCAGAAATCTATGTTAAACCAACTAGGAAAACATTGGTAATGGGCTTGAAAGACCTCTATATTAGTTTCTATAACGACCAAAACAAACAAAAAATCGACCTAATCACTGGAAGTAAAGCTTCTGCAAAAGAACTCACTCAAGGAAAGGCTTATTATATCACTCAGAACAATTTATCAATCGCACAATTCTCAAAAAAGATGCAAAGTACGATTAGAGAATATGAAACAAAAGGATATCAAATTGTAGATGTAACTATTGAAAACATAGTTGAGTTATTTGATGAGAACTCCAACATATACAGACAATTACCATTGTGTAAAATAGTTATGCAAACGAAAGTCTAAACTACAACTTCTAATTCTTTACAAGTGGATAGATAGGCGGTGTGATATGTGAATTTTGGAATGACCCCGATAAA
>DJAA01000034.1:0-1496 GCA_002428085.1 Sulfurimonas sp. UBA6014
CTTTTATCAACTTCAAATTTTATTTTGATAGGTTTTTGGAGCGTATTCGATTTTAATGAAAGTACATGGATTGCCGTATCATTTTTTAAAAATGCTGATTCAATATTTGATGTGGCTGATTTCTCTTTTTTGGAAATTTCTATTTTGATGCCGACAGCTTCAAATTCATCCATAATATTTTTAAAATAGGGTTCAAGATTAAAATTCTCTTTGGATGTAAGAAGTGAAAAATCTAAATCTTCTGAATATCTGTCAAGATTGTAAAATATTCTCAGAGCCGTTCCACCGTAAAAAGCGGCCATTTTAAAGAAGCCACCACGATAAAGACCTGCAAGAGCAATCTCTTGCATAATTTCCCTCAGAGCATTATATTTATCGTTCTCACTCTCTATTACATACTTTTGTAACATCTGTTCTATCATGATTGAGCCTTTTTTAAATCTTGCAATACTTTGTAAAGAATCATGAGAAGTTTTGTTTTATAGCCGCTTTGCACGCATTGTTCAATTGTTTGAAGATTGAGCTCTGTTAGGCTATCTAAATCTATGCGCAAATCCTCTTCAAGATATTCTCTCATTGCTTTTTGTGATGTTATTCCTAAATTTGGAGTATAAACAAGTTTATCACAGAGTGCTTTTTCTTTTGAAGCAATCATATAAGAAGTATTGTCACTATTTGTCTGCAAAACTATCCCGATAGGATAAAGTGATTTATTACCCTTTGTATAGCTAAATTGTCCTAGTGGAGTATTGTAATGTTTTGCCATTTTTGTAGTTATGGAGCTGACTTCATACACTCGTTCAGGAATTAATCCGTAGTGCGATAAAGCCCACTCAAGGGAAATATAAGAGGGGCCATAAAGCGTATTAGCAAGTAGTTCAAGAGAAACGGTATTTTCCCTAAACAGATTGCTTGTGACATAAAGCCCTTTTTTTATTCGAATGATTTCACCCTGTATGACCATATTTTTTATTTTATCATTTGGATTTTTATACTTGTGAAGTAATGACAACAGTTCTGAATGCGTAAAAGGCACAGCTTTTAGCTTTTGTAATTCTTTCAATAGTTTCATGCAGAAATTATAGCATATACATCATATTTTTATATAAATAGTATGAATATATCGTATTATCTATACATAAAATGGAAATAATTTTTCAACTGTAGTGGCATTTTTATAACATCAAAATAGCATTCATAATTTTTGAACTTTTCAAAAAAGAACAAAATTATGAATATAAGTAGACCAAACAAAAAGGAGTAAAACATGGATACATTGACGATGCATAGGCGGTACAAAAAGTAGCGTTGAAATATAAGAATAGGGTAGGTTAGTGCTTTTTTGATACTCAAAAGTACCGGAAAATATCCGGAAAAAAGCTTAAAATAGTTAAAACTGAAATGGGATAAAAAGGCTTGAAGGTGCCGTAATAAGGGAGTTGAAACGCCCATATTTAAGGGGTTTTAATGTTGATGGCTCCGAATACTGGATTCGA
>DJAA01000034.1:1608-81255 GCA_002428085.1 Sulfurimonas sp. UBA6014
CTCTACCGCTGAGCTAATTCGGATTATTTATTGAGCCGAAATTATACTTTATGAACCTTAAAAAGTCAAGCATTTTAGGACGTCTCAACTATTTTCTTTTCGTAAGGTTTAATTAATCCTTAAAAATATACAATTGTATTAAATGACTGATGGTCGGTCATTTAAATGGAGTGAATGCATGGCAATAATTGTAGACAAAGTACAAAAAAGAAAAGATATAGCACTTTCATGTAGAGATTTGTTCTTTACTCATGGCATTAGCAATTTGACTATTTCACAAATTGCTGCAACTGCTGGAGTAGGGAAGGGGACGATATATGATTATTTCAAAAACAAAGAAGATATTGTTTTTGAAATTGTCAATATTTTAATACAAGAGCGAAATATTGTAAAAGAGAAAAAGCTCTCAGATATACGTGTCACAAAAGAGAAAATCAAACTCTTTTCGAGTTTTTTTTATAGCGATGAAGATGCGAAATTACGTCATCTTTATAAAGAGTTTATATCGATTTCTTTGGTCAAACAAGAGAAAGATATGATGGATTTTCAGACGCAATGTTTCAATAATTACTTTCATTGGTTTGAGAAAATCATCCAAGAGGGGATAGACAAATATGAGCTGATTCCAGAGGCAAGTAAATTTTGCAGAGGACTTTTTGTCATGGCTGAGGGGATGTTCATCACGAGTGAAGTCACCTATGCCATAGAGGATTTAAAAAAAGAGATTTATGACAATATCGATGCGTTATTTGAGTTAATAGAGGTAAAAAAATGAGAAAAGTACTGTTTTTTATAGTGTCTGTTTTGCCAATGTTTTTGTATGGTGATGGGTTAAGAGAGTTGTTAGAGAGTGCAAAAAAACAAAATGATTTGGTCCTCTCACAAGAGTTTCTCAAACAAGCTAAGTCACAAGAGTTAGAGTCAAAACAAAGTGCTTACTTTCCGACTCTTGATGTAGGTGCTTTTTATGCTCGAGATGATGAGGCGACTCCTATGCAGCCTGGAGACGTTTACAGTGCGTATGCAAAAGTAGGCTTTGACATTTATGATGGTGGCAGAAGGTCTTCAAGTATCCAAGAGGCAAAACATGCGCTCAAGTCCTCTTCGTTTGAGAGTGAGGCTACTCAAAAAAGTATCGCTTTGCAGATTAGTGAGAGTTTTTTTGCCATTAAAAGTTTGGAATCAAACCTTGCCTCTAAAGAAGAAGCACAAAAATCTTTAAAAGTGCAATTAGAGCGAGTTATGAAATTTTTTCAGGCAAAACTTGCAACAAAAGATGATGTTGATAGACTCCAAGCCGCTCATGATACCAATGTTTATGAGATGCAAGCGCTCAACTTTGAGATATTTTCACTTAAAAAATCCCTTGAGTTGCAAGTGGGTAAAAGTGTCGATACGTTAGAAAAATCAAGCTTTACTAAAGAAGATATCGTTGCATACGACACTCTTGAGAGTACGAAATCTTTGATGGCAAAAGAAGATGCCATGCGAGAGAGTTCTTATGGAGTAAGTACCATCAACTCCCCACAAATCAAGATAGAAGATACTTATAGTGTTTATGGCTATGATAGACAAGACCCTGTTGCAACTGCCATCGGAGCAACACCTTTGGAGAGTCAAAACACTTTGATGCTCACACTCAAGATGAGACTTTTTGATGGTGGACAAATAGACAAAACCAAAGAGGCGCTTATGCTTGCCTCACAAGCTCTGCGCTCGCAAGTCTCCTATCAAAGTAAAGAGCAAAAAGTACACTTTGAACTGGCAAAGTCACGCATTGAGACAACAAAGCAGAAGATAAAAAGTGCACAAAGTGCCCTTGTATCAGCTGCAAGTGCGTATGACACGGTGGAGAAAAAATACGATGCAGGTATCGTGGACTATGTCGTTTATCTTGATGCGCTCACAAGCAGAACGAGTGCGAAAGCACTTTATGAGAGTAGTTTGAATGATTTGGAGATGGCGTATGCCATGTACTATTTTTATGCAGGGAAAAATATGGAGGAGTTTATAAAATGAGAAAAATATTAGCAGGTTTATTTGTAACTGTTTTGAGTTTAAGTGCGGTTGAGGTTTATACAACCTTTAGTGTAGAAGCTGCACAAAGTGCCAATCTTGCGTTTATATCAAGTGGTATTGTAGAAAAAGTCAACGTAGATGTAGGCTCGGTAGTTCGTCCAAATGATGTTTTGGCGAGTTTGGAAAACAGTGACTTGCAGGCGATGCTTGAGAGTTCAAAGATAACGCTCAAATACGCCAAAAAAGATTATGAACGACAAATCAAAATCAAAGACCTTATTGATGAGGGGAAATTTGACGGGTTTGCTTATAAATATGAAAATGCCAAAAGTCAGTTAGCATACCAGCAAGCACTCTATGAAAAAACATTTTTAAAGGCTCCATTTTCTGGTGTCATTTATGAAAAAGAGTTGGAAATAGGGGATGCGGTGAGTGGCATGATGCTCAAGACTGTTTTTAAGATTCAAAGTGTCAAAAAAAGAAAACTCGTTTTAGAGTTTGACCAAAAATATAACAAGATGGTAAAAGCAGGACAAACATTTAAGTATAAAGTAGACGGCGATGAGAAAGAGTACACGGGTATTCTCTCAAAAGTCTATCCTCATGCCAACTCAAGCAATAGAAAAATCAAAGCAGAGGTAATGGCAGAGGGTTTTGTGGTTGGACTTTTTGGTAATGGTTTTATTATCGTACCTCAAACAAAGTAGGAAAAAATGTATAAAATAGCAATCACGAGACCAATAGCGACCCTCATGTACGTTATCACTTTAGTGATATTTGGGTACATGAGTTTCAAATCAATGCCCTCGGCTTTGTTTCCAAACATAGACTTTCCGATGGTGACGATTCAGACTATGTACCCTGGCGCTGAGTCGAGTACAGTGGAGTCTCAAGTAACCGACAAGATAGAAGAAGCCATCTCTAGAATCGGTGGTGTTGATAGTATCACTTCAACAACAAGTGAGGGTGCGAGTGTTGTCATGGTCAAGTTCTTTTTAGAGCGTGATATTGATGAAGCGACGAATGATGTAAGAGATAAAGTCTCAGCGGTAGTTCTCCCTCGTGAAGCGAAAATGCCCCTTGTGAGCAAACTTGATATCGGTGGCGCTTCCGTTGTAAATGTTTTTTTAACAGCAAAAAAAGAGAATATCCAAGAACTCATGGTATTTGCAGATGAGAAAGTAAAGCCACAGCTTCAAAAAATTAATGGTGTTGGTGCCATCAATATTATTGGTTATAAAGATAGAGAGATTAAAATATTTCCAGATGCAGAGCTTCTCAATAAATTTGGCATTACTGTCTCAGAGTTAAATGCTATCGTTGCACGAGAAAATGTAAAAATCGGCGGTGGAAAACTTATCACCTCTACTCAAGAGTTCACTCTCAAAACCAAAGCAGATGCTTTGAGTATAGAGGAGCTTGAAAATATTCTCATTAAAGATGACATCAGACTCAAAGATATCGCTCGCGTGGAAGATACTCTGAGTGATGCCAAAAGTTATGCTTCGTATAATGGGACTGAGGGAATCATGCTTGAGGTCCAACAGATCTCAGGAACGAATTCTCTTGATATTATCGAGCGGGTAAAAGTGGCACTTCCTTTGGTGAAAAAAATGGCAGGGGATGAGTTTGGTGTGGAGCTTTTACAAGATACTTCCCCTTTTATCATCCATTCTTTAAAAGATGTTGAGTTTGACCTTGTTTATGGTGCTTTTCTGGCTGTAATCATCATCTTTTTCTTTTTGAGAAATGTGACGATTACTCTTGTCTCAGCGGTTTCTATCCCTATCTCTATCATGGGAACGATTGCTTTGATGGACTATATGAATTTTGATCTCAATAAAATGACGCTCATTGGATTGACTCTCTCTATTGGAATCATTATCGATGATGCCATCGTTGTTTTAGAGAACATCTACAAAAAAATGGAAGCAGGGATGGGTAAATTTGAAGCGGCATTTGAGGGGACAAAAGAGATGGCATTTGCTATTCTTGCTATCTCTGCCATGCTCCTTGCTGTGTTTGTTCCAGTTTCTAACATGAGCGGTATCGTGGGCAAGTTTTTTGAGAGTTTCGCTATGACTGTAGGTTTTGCCATCGTCATCTCTTTTTCAATTGCCATGACGTTTATGCCAACTTTAAGTGCAAGAGTTTTACACAAGGGTGAGAGTCGGTTTTACAACTTTACAGAGCCTTTTTTTAAGTTATTAGAAAAAGGGTATGAAGTTATTTTAAAAGGGGTGCTACGATTTAAGGTCATCACTATCATTTTGGTACTTATTATGTTTTTTGGGAGTTTAAGTCTTTTCCCAAAAATCGGAATGGATTTTATGCCCAAAGAGGACAAGGCGGAGTTTGAGATAAAAATCAAAGCAGATGCAGGGATTTCTCTTGAGGAGATGATTGTAAAATCTAAAGTGATTGAAGCGCTGGTTAAAGAAGATAAAAATGTTGAGTTTACCACTTTAAGTGTCGGCTATAACAGTGTGCAAGAGAAAAATAAGTCTCTTATTTATGTCAAATTGATTGACAAAGACAAAAGAACTATTAACCAAGAACAAATAGTTCAAGATTTTAGAAGCAAGCTTAAGCCATTTCAAAAAGAGATGCAAATTACCGCTGCTGCTATCCCAAATATCAAAGGAACAGGCGTCTCTGTGCCTTACCAAATTGTCTTAAAAGCAGACTCTTTTGAAGATTTGGCAGTGGCTACGAAAAACTTGACCGAGTATTTGGCGCAGAAAAAAGGGTTTGTTGATATCGACACAAACTTAGATGAGGGAAAACCTCAAATTGATATCACTATTTTACGAGAAAATGCCAATAGACTTGGCATCTCAGCTTCACAAATATCGCAAGCTGTCTCAACTGCTTTTTCAAGCGATGTGGAAGTCTCTTATTTTGAAGAAAATGGGAAGCAATACAATATCACTTTGCGTTTTGATGATGCAAATAGAGTCTCTTTAGATGACATCAAAAAGTTGCAACTCAGAGCAAGTAATGGTGAAATAGTCTATTTGGCGGGTTTGGTAACTTTTACAAAAACTACCTCTTTAGCCTCTATAAACCATTTCGACAGACAGCGACAGGTAACGGTTTACTCCGACTTGTTTGGACTTGACTTGGGTGGAGCGGTGAGTTATACGAAAGAAAAAATTGATGAGTTAATGCCTGCGGGAGTGACATACAGATTTACGGGTTTTGCCGAAGAGATGGTAAAAACGGGTCAGGCATTTGGGGCAGCTTTGGGCTTGTCTATCATCTTGATGTTTATTATTTTGGCTATTTTATATGAGTCTTTAATCCAGCCTGTTATCATCATGGTCGCTCTTCCGCTGAGTATTATCGGGGTTATGCTCGCACTTTACATGAGTGGATTGCAGTTTAGCCTTTTTGTTATGATAGGTTTTATGCTTTTGATGGGAATGGTAGGGAAAAACTCTGTCTTGCTTGTTGACTTTGCAAACAGTGCCATGGCAAGAGGAAAAACAGCAGATGAAGCGCTCATAGAAGCAGGGGAGAAAAGACTTCGCCCGATTCTCATGACAACGATTGCTATGGTTTTTGCGATGCTTCCTCTTGCCCTCTCGAATGGGCTTGGAAGTGAGACAAAAGCACCGATGGCGATTTCTATCATTGGGGGACTTGTCAGTTCTATGATTTTAACCTTGCTTGTTGTACCTGTTTTATATAAACTGATTAACCCGCTTGATAAATGGCTGCGAAAGTTTTATGAAAAAAAAGAGAGTGATACAATATAGCTTAAAAAAGTCTTGATGTTTGCAATTAAATTTTTCAGTTAAAAGGACTTTTTAAGTTGCATTGGAATAGAGTACCCGCTTATAAGTCATCCTTTTGCCATGGAGTGTATTATGCAAAGTAACAGTTTATTTGAAAAAATGTCTTCGAGATTGGACGAGTTATCAATCCTTCCAAAGTTAGATGAAGCGGTTAGTATTCCCCAGCTTATAGAAGAGAAAGGTTTCTCAAGAAGAGAATTTATGGGTTGGGCGGCGGCTATGACATCTATGTTGATGTTGCCTGCAAATTTTACCCCACTGGTCGCAAAAGCGGCAGAGTTAGCAGACAGACTTCCTTTAGTTTGGTTGCATATGGCGGAGTGTACGGGTTGTAGTGAATCTTTACTCAGATCTTCAAGCCCAAGTATAGATAGTTTGATATTTGATTATATTTCGCTTGAGTACCATGAAACTATCATGGCAGCATCAGGTTGGCAAGCAGAGCAAAACCTAGAGCATGCGATGGAAAAATACAAAGGTAAATACATCTTGATGGTTGAGGGTGGAATTCCTCAAGGGTTAAGTGATTTTTATCTCACTGTAGGGGCTCATGGAAAAACAGGTGAAAAGCATGCGAAAGAAGCAGCAGAAAATGCTGCCGCAATTTTTGCTATCGGAACTTGTTCTTCTTTTGGTGGTGTTCAAGCTGCTGCTCCAAACCCTACAAATGCACAACCACTCAGCAAAATTACAAATAAAACAGTTATCAATGTTCCAGGATGTCCTCCAAGTGAGAGTAATATTGTAGGGACACTTGTTCATTTTATCCTTTATGGAACGCTCCCTGCGCTTGATATCTACAACAGACCAAAATGGGCATATGGACTTAGAATCCATGATGCTTGTGAGCGAAGAGGTCGATTTGATGCGGGTGAATTTGTACAACAGTTTGGAGATGAAGGGGCAAAAAAAGGTTTTTGTCTTTACAAAGTGGGATGCAAAGGTCCTTACACATTCAATAACTGCTCAAAACAAAAGTTCAATCAAGGAACTTCTTGGCCAATTCAATCAGGACATGGATGTATGGGGTGTAGTGAACCTAATTTTTGGGATACGATGGGAATTGTTCATGAGCCATTGGCGAACAGACTGTATCACACTACATTTGGCGGTCTTGGGTCAGACGCAACAGCTGATAAAATCGGCTTAGGACTATTGACCGTGACAGCCGTTGCTATTGCAGCACATGCCGCAATATCTGTACTTAAAAATCCAGAAGTATAAAGAGGAGTTTCATATGTCAAAAAGAGTAATTGTAGACCCAATAACAAGAATTGAAGGGCACTTAAGAGCAGAAGTGATTGTTGGAGATGATGGAGTTGTTCAAGATGCTTTTGTCTCTTCGACTTTATGGAGAGGACTTGAAGTTATCGCAAAGGGTCGTGACCCTAGAAATATCCCACTTATGATGCAAAGAATTTGTGGCGTATGTACCTATTCACACTACCTCAAAAGTACGATGGCGGTGGAAAATGCTTTAGGTATCACCATCCCGTATAATGCGGAACTTGTAAGAACGCTTATGAACTCAGCATTATTTATGCATGACCATCCAGTGCACTTTTACCATCTTCATGGTGTTGACTGGGTTGACATCGTTTCAGCTTTAAGTGCTGATGAGAAAAAAGCAAGTGAACTTGCTTTTAAATACTGTGACAATCCTATAGGCACTGGTGAAAATGAGCTTAAAAAAGTCAAAGAAAAAATAGCAAAATTTGCAGCAAACCCACAAGGTCTTGGGCCATTCGCCAACGCATATTGGGGACACAAAACATTTAAATTTACCCCTGAGCAAAACTTAATCGCACTCTCTCACTACCTAAAAGCGCTAGAAGTACAAAGAACAGCAGCACAACTCATGGCAATCTTTGGTGGAAAACAACCACACCCTCAAAGTTTAGTAGTTGGTGGCGTTACCTGTGTTATGGATATTTTAAACCCTGCAAGAATGGGTGAATATTTAGTGAAGTTTCAAGAGATAGCTGACTTTATCAACAATGCTTACTATCCTGATATCGTTATGGCAGTTGAGATGTACAAAACGGAACCATCTGTTATGAAGCCTATGGGTGTAAAAAACTTTATGGCACATAAAGACTTTATGGTAGGACGTGGTGAGTACCTTTTTGATAGCGGTATCATCATGAATGGGGATTTAACTAAAATTCTTCCTATTAATGAAGATATGATAACGGAAGAAGCAACACACTCATGGTACAAAAATGACAAACCACTTCATCCTTACAATGGTGAAACCGTTCCAAACTATACAGGTTTTGTTGATGGTGAGACAGTTGGTGTTGATGGAAAAATGGTTGCAACAAAACAGATTGATGAGACGAAAAAATATAGTTGGATTAAATCACCACGATATAATGGAGAGCCTATGGAAGTAGGACCATTGGCAAGTATTTTAGTCGGTTTTGTGAGTGGCAATAAAAAAGTTACAGCAGTTGTAGGTGACTTTTTAGCTAAAACAGGTATTCCTGCAGCGGCACTTTTTTCAACGCTAGGCAGAACAGGAGCTAGAATGCTTCAAGCAAAACTCATCGCAGACAATGCTTTGGTTGCATTTCATAATCTTATAGAAAACTTAAAAGTTGATCAAGAGACATGTGCAACTTATATCATTGACAAAGATAAAGAGTACAAAGGCAGAGGAATGGGCGATGTTCCAAGAGGGATGCTCAGTCACTGGATCAGAATCAAAAATGGTGTTGTAGAGAACTATCAAGCAGTTGTTCCTTCTACATGGAATGCAGGACCAATGGATTCAAAAGGTGCAAAAGGACCTTATGAAGCTGATCTTATTGGGCTAAAAATAGAGAACTTGACACAGCCACTTGAGATTATTAGGATTATTCACTCCTTTGACCCTTGTATCGCTTGTGCAGTGCATGTGATGGACACGAAGGGTAATACACTAAGTGAGTATAAAGTAGATCCACTCTATGGCGGATGCAGTATATAAAAAGGAGTTATTATGAGTTCAACACACACAAAATCTGCTACGATAGAACAGCATATTGACATAGAGGGACATGTTGGAATCGATGAACATATTGGGCGAGACCTTGAGTATTCAGCGGCGTATAGATGGCAACACTGGATTCGAGCTTTTTCAATTGTTGCGTTGATCGCAACGGGCTTTTATATTGCAGTTCCAGTTATTACTCCCGCTGCAACCAATGAGCCTACAAATTTTTTGTATGCTTTATTTAGAACTTGGCATATTATTATTGGCTTTGTTTTTATCTCTGCCATTCTTTTAAAGAGTTATCTTTTTATTTTTGCTAAAAAACATGTAAATGAAAGAGCTGCTTTAAAAGATATGATAAATCCGATAGTATGGGCAAAACAGATAGGATTTTATCTTTTAATCAATAAACATCCTAAACTAAAGGGTGTATATAACCCGATGCAATTTATGGCATACTTGCTTTTTTATCTGATGGCGTTTAGCCTTATCATAACAGGTTTGATTCTTTATGTTCATGTGTATCATGAGGGTTTAGGTGCCTTTTTATATGAACCGATGAGAAGTGTAGAGGTGATGCTTGGTGGTCTTGCTTTTGTGCGAGAGTTGCATCATATGCTTATGTGGGGCGTTATTTTATTTATACTTATCCATATTTATATAGCGGTTTATAATGCGATTTTCATCCGAGAGGGAACTATCGATGCGATTATCAGCGGCGTAAAATGGCATAAAAGAGTTTGAAGGATTGATTTGAAGATTTTAATATTGGGCATCGGTAATATCTTATTTGGTGATGAGGGTGTCGGTGCACATTTAGCAAATCTCATAGATGAAAAATACAACTTTGAATCTGATGAACATACTGTAGAAGTTCTTGATGGGGGAACACTAGCCCAAAGACTTATACCGCTTATAACTGACCATGATAGAGTTTTACTTATAGATTGTGTCAATGTAGCGGGTGGAAATATTGGGGATGTTTATAGTTTTGATTTTACAGATGTTCCTGACTTTATCACGTGGGAAGGGAGTGCTCATGAAGTTGAGATGCTTCAAACTCTGCAGATGATAGAGATGTTAGGGGATTTGCCACCAACAAAAATAGTTGGTGTTATCCCTTATGTTATTGGTGAAAATAGTACATTTAGCATGACTGACGAGGTTGTAAAAGCTAGTAAAGTTATGGAGAGAATTATTCTGAAGTTTATAGAAGATTTTGGTGTGAATGTATCCATCAAAAAAGAGACAACCATTGAAGAGGTCTCAAAATATACTTATTTAAAGGTTCTCTCATGATATTAGAGTTTGTATTTGAATACGCATCTTCCTCCTTAGTGTATGAAAAAATACTCTTAAGGGAACTCCAAAAAGCTGCATTAGAGGGCACTATTGAAAAACAGCAAGAGAAGCTTTTTTTCTATGTTGCTTCACAAAATTCTCAACGCTTAGAACATTTTGCAACCACACTCTCAAAAGCTCTTCCTCACTCTATCTTTTTGCGTGCTACCGAAGCAAAAGTTGTCGATTTGATGCCTACACAAAAGTACGTTTTACCACAAACAAAGAAGCCTTCACTCCCTTTTTGTCCGCAATGTTTGCAAGAAGTGATGGACGAATCGAATCCAAACTATTACAATATTTTTCATGAGTGTGAAGTTTGCGGTTACGGTGTTGCGGGTGAGAGCAAAAATTATAAAGAGACTTTTGTAAAAGCTGCTCTTGCTATAAAAAATGGTTTTGCATTAGAGGTGCAGACATTTTATGGGAAGTTTTTCGTAGGCTGTTTGAGTGAAAAACAGAACAATATTGCTTATGATATCCTCAGTTTTGACCTCTCTAGTATTGAAAAATATACCAATGCTACTACAAGTGAGCTTGTCACCCTTGGAGCCATAGAGAAACCTCTCATAAAACTTNNAATAAATTCAATATTATTCAAAAAAAATTATCTTCAATTTAAAAAAGATTTTGAAGGGGTTCAGGCGGAACTGATACGTTTTAAACTTGCTGATGATTTTATTTTGCATCTTCTTATGAATGAGCTTCATGTGCTTGGAATTGATCTCATTTTTCTCACAAAAGAGACCATTGAAACTAATGAAAAACTCATCTTTATCCCTTTACAAAAAGAGTTAGAACCCATAGAGTGTGTGGTGAGTGATGAGAATATTGCTATTTTAAAGGGAAAAAAGGGTTTAGGCTATTTTTTTGCTGATGAGCAAAGTGAGAGCATTTTGCCTCATGTAGGTGCTTTTTTCTCGGTCATAAAAGAGCGTTTATTGCAAGAAAAAACGGTTGTGGGTGTTAACTTAAGTAAAGAGTACCATAACGATATTTTGATTTATTCTAAAAAATTTGGTACTATAGAGTACCTCTCTTTTACGTTTGCTTTTACCTCCATGAAAGCTGTGTTTGATGCGATAAGTGCTACAAATGAAACTGGCGAAAAACTTGTGGAAAATTACAAAAATAAATACAGTGAACATTTTGACAAAATAAGCGCCATATATTTTGATGAAAAAGAGTTCAATGTTCATAAACTTTGGGGGATAATCTCCATCATTTTAGGATTTTCAAAGAGCTCTAATCTTAGCGATGCCGCACAAATACTTGAAGATAATGCGACATTATTTTTAGGAGATAAAGGACCTAGAATCGATTATAAACTCAAAAAAGTTGATGCTAAAGTTTTTCTCGATCCACTTATGACCATTCGAACTGCTATGAGTTTTAGACTTGCCGATGTCGATACACTGAGTTTGAGTTATGGAGTGGTTGAGAGTTTTGCAGAGTTTATCTCCAGCCAGTTGGATGATATCAAAGAGGAGATGAAAAGCGACGTAGTGACCATGACAGGTTCGCTCTTGGGCAACAGACATCTCTTTAACAAACTAAACACTGAAATCTCGCTCAATCATACTCTCTACTTCAATAAAGAGATGCCAGTGGATGGGTCTAATATAGCATTTGGTGGATATGACTTGCTGTGATACGAACGCAATATTTCGTAAAGGGACAAGTTCAAGGAGTTGGTTTTCGCCCCTTTGTTTACAGGTTAGCATGGGAAAATGGGCTAAGTGGCTTTGTAAAAAATGATGCGAGTGGAGTAGAGATAGAAGTAGAGGGGGATGAGGAAAATATCGCTCTCTTTGAAAAGCAACTCCATTTACAACTCCCTCCGCTTGCTAGGATAAACAGTATTGAAAAAACAAATATCAAACTTCTTCATGATAAGAGTTTTATAATTCTCCAAAGCTCACAAGCTCTACAAACATCAAAAACAGCGTTGATTTCACCTGATATTGCCACTTGTCAAGAGTGTTTAGATGAGATAAAAAACAGTGGTAAATACCAAGATTATTTTGCTACAAACTGCACAAACTGCGGACCAAGATACTCCATAGTTTTGACTGTTCCTTATGATAGAAAACAGACCTCTATGCGAAAGTTTATCATGTGTGCGTCATGCCAAGAGGAGTATACAAACCCACTTAAGAGACGATACCACGCCCAACCAATCTCTTGTCATGAATGTGGACCAAAACTCTCAAGCACCATTTTAGAGGCTGCTGGGCATATTAAAGATGGCAAAATTGTAGCCATAAAAGGGATAGGGGGTTTTCATATCGTTTGCGATGCGACAAATGACGAAGCAGTTTTACACTTGCGAAAACATAAAAACAGACCCACAAAACCACTTGCAATTATGTGTAAAAACAAAGAGCAGATAGAGTCCTTTGCAACGCTCAATGAAAAAGAAAAAGCGCTCTTGACATCAAAAGAGGCACCCATTGTTATTTTGAAAAAATCGTACAATCCACATATAAAAATCTCAAATTTTTTAGCGCCACATATAGATAGAATCGGGTGCTTCTTGCCTTACACTCCGCTGCATCATCTTTTATTTGAGCATCTTCAAATGCCTCTCGTTGCTACAAGTGCAAACCTTGCAAGTGAGCCTATCATCACCAACAAAGAAGAGATTTTAAAAAAGCTTCCCTTTGTGGAATTTATTTTGGACTATGACAGAGAGATACTCAACGGAGTCGATGACTCTTTGGTGCAAGTCGTTTTTGGAAAAATGCAGACGCTTCGTCTTGCTCGCGGTTACGCTCCAAAGGTTATAAAACTCCCTTTTAAGAGTGAGAAAAAAATACTTGCCGTTGGAGCAAATGCGAAAAATTCTCTAGCCTTTGTCATAGAAGATAACATTATCTTATCGCCACATATTGGAGATTTGGACTCTTTAGAAGCTTTTGATTTTTTTACAAGAACCATCGAGACTTTTCAAAGATTTTATGACTTTGAGCCTGATATTATTGTTCATGATAAGCATCCCTCTTACATGAGCACGTTGTGGGCAAAAAAGCAAAACACTCCTCTGCAAGAAGTCGGACATCATCTAGCGCACATTTATGCCTGCAAGGCGGAGTTTGGTTTGCAAGGTGATTATCTAGGTTTTAGTTTTGACGGCACAGGCTATGGGGATGACAAGGTGAATGGCGAAGCCAGAGAAGGTGCCCTGGGGTACGCAACTCTTTGGGGCGGAGAAGTTTTTGTCGGTGATACGCGCAAATATACCTTTAAACCCATAAAACTCCTAGGCGGCGAAAAGGCGATAAAAGAGCCAAGACGTGTTGCTCTGAGCATGCTTTTTGACACCTACACTTTGGAAGAAGTTTTAGCCTTAGATTTGGCATGTGTTAAAGAGTTTACAGATGCACAGATAAAAATACTCCACCAAAGCTACGCAAAAAATCTCAATGCACCGCTGAGCTCTTCTGTTGGGCGAATGTTTGACGCAGTTGCCAGTTTTGCCTCTTTGCTTCAAACCCAAAGTTACGAGGGCGAAGCAGGGCTTATCTGTGAGCAAAACTATAATCCGCAAATCAGCGAGGCTTTTCATTACACCATCAAAAATGGAGTTATCGCCATAGAGTTTGATTTTTTTGATGAGGACATTGTCTCATATTTTATGAACACTCTTGTGAAAATCGTCATCGATATTGCAAAAAAAGAAAAACGAGAGGTCATTATAAGCGGCGGAGTTTTTCAAAATAAAACACTCTTAGAACTCTTGGCATGCAAACTTGAAAAAGAAAAAATCACCTACTTTCATCAGCAAACAACCCCCATAAACGACGGCGGCATAGCATTAGGGCAGGCGTATTACTGTTGTCTAAAAACTAGACTTTTGGTCTAAGTTTAGCAATCCCAAAAAACTTTATCATAGATATTTTTTTCATTAAGAGGACTCAATATGATGTTATATTTTGATTTGTCTTTGTCATGATGTAAGATTTCTACTTGATCTAAAGAGGTGAGGATGTACAATTTATTGTTTTCTATGAGGGTGTCGATACTTTTAAAATGTTTTCTAAGCGTATGTAAGAGTTGGAGTCCATTGTTAAAAATAGTGTCTGTAAAGCCTAAATCAATGATAAATTTATCTACTTCTCTATGTTTGAGATTGCTGCTTAATAAAGCGTATTTTGAAAAGACAACTATTTCCCAAGAGGGGAGATTCTTCAAGAGTATATCTTGAAATAGTTTAGAGGTATCGATTTGTTTTGTGAGAACATACACTGTTTCTTTGTCGTATATTTTATATTTTTTCTTCTCAGTCGCATCTAAGAGATCAAAATGTGCCAAAAGATTGTGTGTGTTTGGTGTTGTGTTTTGTATTCTTTGTTTTATGTATGTTTTTAATGGAAGGGATTTTTTTATGCTGCCCCATAGTGCAGTATTTATCTCATGCACATACCGTGGTATAACCTGCCTCTCTAAAGCATTGATAAACATTTTAAAATATTGCGTTAAGGTAAGAACTGTCTCTTTATAATTGCTTGCGTTTTTGTCTAAAAATGGGCAGACTTCAAGTGTCTCAGACGTATCTAAGAGGGTCAAAAGTAAGTCTCTTGTAGCATTGATTTCGTTGAGATATGATAAAACTAGCTGGACATAGGTAAGTTCTAAATTGCCAGCTACTGTATGAAGTTTTTCTATGAAGGCTGGCATGTAGGGTATAAAATCATCATATGGAAGGGACTGCTTGCTTTTTGGCTTATTGTAGACATTTGAAATAAGCCGATGGATTGGCTGTAAAATAGCTAATCGTAACTCTTCTTTCGTAGAATCATGCCTGAGAGAAGCCCCCGCTTCAGAGAGAATACTTTTGAAAGTTTCTAAAAGATTTAAGTCTGAATTTTTGACAGGATTGTTCCATGAGCGGTATATATCTTCTAAAAGGTTTCTATCTAAAACATGCTCTGCAACTTCTTGTGAACTATAGCTTTCTACAATAGCATGCAGTAACATAAGAAGTTCATCGTGGTCAATCTCGTCAAAGTGGTCAAACTCCATACTGAGAATTTTTTCAAATACAGTCTCTTTGAGTATAAGATTTTGTTTTAAGCAGTATGTTTCAGCCCATATTTTAATATGTCGCATTTGTTTTTTATGGGTAAGTTTTATTTTCTTTTTTTGCTCATTTTTTTTAAAATGGAGCAACTCTAGTTCGTTGTATCCTTGAGAAAAAGTATCATTATTGAAAGGTTTATAAATAATCCCTTTGATGTTCTCTTTGATGATAGGTTTAAGATGGCCTGCACTATTTTGAGTGGTGATGAAAATAATCTCTAATAAATTTATTTTACCGATATCAATGAGTATCTCAACTAACTCATCTCCGCTTAAATTTGGCATCATAACATCAGAAAATATCAAAGTGATTTCTGGATGTTTACTTAAAGTTTCAAATGCTTCCATTCCATCATGAGCGATGAAAATATTATTTTCACTAAAAAAATGATTTTTTATATTGTTTGACAAAAGAGCTTTTTTAATCATTTTTGTGATAAGTTTACTGTCGTCTATCACTAAAACATTTGTTGGATTCATTCATAATCCTGTTAATTTTAAACTGTTCATAAATAACGTGGATATGTTATCGTAATTTTACAAAACTGCAGTTTCTAAAAGTACTTTTTGGTTAAACGATACCAAGTTTACCCAGTTAATAACTGATGGTGCTGCATGATTTGGGTTAAAAGTTTGTGCTGTTGGCTTTTTGTGTAGTTAAATTTAAACTCAATCTCTTTCAAATAATAAAAAAAGTTTTCACTGCTTACACCTTTGTATTTTAAAATTGCATCTTCAAAAAAAAGCCAAAACTGTGTTATGAGATTGTCTCTTTTTTTGGTTTTAGAGATTTTGTTGTGAATCATAAATTTTGAGAACTCTTTGAAGTGAGCCTCTTGCGTACGCTCATCTAAAAACTGATTTTTGTATCTGTTGAGGTTTGGTAAGAGGAGGTTGTATATTTTGTTTTCGTAATGAAAGCTTAGAAAATTTTGTCCATCAAAAATATTTTGTTTTACTTTTTGCTTACTTTTTTCAAGGTATATATACTCATCATATTCTAGAACAGTTTTATCTTTATACCCATTTTCTAAAAAGTTTGCGATGAGAGAGCGAAAAAGAGAGTATCTCTTTTTGACAGTCAAATAATGAAGAGCGAATTTTTTACTTGCTTCATTTGCTGTGTTATTTTCGCAAAAACACTCTATGAGCTGTAAATCCTTTTTTATCTTTTTGGGAGAGAACTTTCTTTGGCATTTTGCACACTTCATCTGACCCGATTTTAGTTCGTAAAGCTTGCTGTGTTGACAGTAGATACATTCCATGAAATATTCTATCATATTTGGTGCCAAAAGTAACTAAGAAACTAGAAAATTAATGTTATTTTTACTATAAAGATATAGAATATGAACTACTAAAATACAAATCAAGGAATGAGTCATGAAAATGTTACTTTTACTTTTATCGTTATCGGCGTTGGCTTTTGGGCACACTACTACTTTAGAGAGTGGCGGATTTGGAAGTGGATTTTTACATCCTTTAAGCGGACTAGATCATATATTGGCAATGGTTGGTGTAGGGATGATCGCATTTCTTTCTTCTAAAAAAGGGTACTCTCTTTTGATGGCTTTTATGGGTGCCATGATGGCAGCAGCTATTTTTGGCTTTATGGGCGTTGAGATGGTATTTGTAGAAGAGGGCATTTTACTCTCTATCGCTGTTGTTTTTGCATTGATGGGTTATGCAAAAAAGATTTCACTCACTGCTATTATTGCAATTATCGCTTTTTTTGGAATGTTTCACGGGTTTGCTCATGGGGCAGAATTTCAAGGTGGAAATTTTGTAACATATATGGCAGGATTTAGTAGTGCTACTCTTATGCTTCACCTTAGTGGAATTGCGTTGGCGTACGGATACACTCGTACTCTTGAAAAACGTTCACAAATCGCAGTAAGAGAAATAGCATAATTTAAAAATTGACAGATTAAAGGAAGAGATAGAGAATTCTCTTCCTTTATCATGATGTGGAGTCTCTTCTGTTTTTAAAGCCGATAACCTCACGGCGATTGCCGATTTTCCATTTGTAAAAATACTTCAAATTATGAAATAAAATTAAGGAATTATAATATGTGTCAAGATTGCGGTTGTAGTATAGTAGATTACAAACATGAAGTTCATGAAGGGCATTCTCATGAGCACTCTCATGGAGAACACNNAACACGCTCACGAACACGCTCATGGAGAGTCTCATGAACATTCCCATTCGCATCATCATGGAGATTCTCATTCGCACCAAGAGGCACACGCGCACTTGCATGACAACCCTCAGCTCAATGATGCGAAAACTATTTCAGTTATCACAAAGATTTTAGATAAAAATAACCATGAAGCTGGGCATAATCGTGAGCATTTTAATGCGCACAAAGTGTTATGCATTAATCTTATGAGCAGTCCTGGAAGCGGAAAAACAGCACTTCTTGAGAGCCTCTCAACTCTTGCAGATTTTAGATTTGGCGTTATTGAGGGTGACTTAGAGACGAGTAAAGATGCGCAGAGACTTCAAGCTTGCGGTATCCAAGCACACCAGATTCAAACAGGCTCGGCATGCCATCTTGACGCTTTTATGGTTCATAAAGCTCTTCATCATTTAGACATGAATGCAATGGATGTTTGTTTTATAGAAAATGTAGGTAATTTAGTCTGCCCCGCTTCGTATGACGTGGGAAGCCATTTAAGTATAGTTTTGGTGAGCATCCCTGAAGGTGAGGATAAAATAGCCAAATATCCCGTCATGTTTCGCAAAGCTGATTTGATTTTATTTACTAAAACTGACTTGCTTCCTTATTTTGAGTACGACATCGCCAAAGAAAAAGAGATGGCAAGAAAACTCAAACCCAATGTTGATATTTTAGAAGTGAGCATCAAAGACGCAGACTCGGTAAAAAAAGTCGCACAATGGATAAAATTTAAAATGGAGATGCGATAATGTGCCTCTCAATCCCAAGTAAAGTTGTAAAAATAGACAAAGATAACGGTGTAGCCACAGTCGACACGATGGGCGTTCAAAGAGATGCCAGCCTTGACCTTGTTTCTCATGAAGAGATTCAAGTGGGTGATTATGTACTGCTTCATATCGGTTTTGTGATGAGTAAGATTGACGAAGCAGACGCGCTTGATAGCCTCGAACTTTACAAAGAAATCATAACGGCTATGAATGAAGAGGACAGACTTCAAGCGATACTTGAGTCTGAGAATTGCCCAAATAGAAGTGCATGATGGGCTTAGAACTTAAAAACCTTTATGACGATTTTAGAGATGCCGACACCATAAAAGCCTATGCACAAATCATAAAAGAAGACGCTTTAAAACTTCCAAAACCTATAAATATCATGGAGGTGTGCGGCGGACATACGCATACCATTATGAAATATGGAATCCTTCAGCTTTTACCCTCAAACATCAAGTTTATTCACGGTCCAGGTTGTCCGGTTTGCATTATGCCAAAAGAGAGAATCGACCATGCTTATGTTTTGGCAGAGCAAAAAGATGTGATACTCGTAACTTTAGGGGATATGATAAAAGTCCCAGGAAGTAAGGGAAGCCTGCAAGATGCAAGAAGCAAGGGGGCGGATGTACGGTTTGTTTACTCTCCTATGGATTGTTTAAAAATTGCTCGTGAAAACCCCTCCTCTAAAGTGATATTTTTTGCCATAGGGTTTGAGACCACAACTCCGATGACCGCCGCCTTACTTGATAATGTAATAAAAAACGGCATAAAAAATATTTACTTTCATATAAACCATGTAACAGTCCCAGAAGCTATGAGTGCATTGCTAGCTGATGAAGACAACAACAAAAGTACGACTTCAGTCGTACCTGCCCCAAGTGAGGCTGAAGCCGCACATCCAAGAAATAAAATAAATGCCTTTTTAGGACCCTCTCATGTCAGCGTCATAACTGGAAGTAAAATTTACGAAGAGTTCCCAAGAGATTTCCACATGCCGGTAGTCGTAGCAGGTTTTGAACCTGTAGATGTGATGCAGTCTATTAGCATGATTGTAAAACAGTTTGTAGAAGGACGATGTGAGCTTGAAGTTGAGTATAAAAGAGCTGTAACTTATGAGGGGAACTTAAAAGCTCAAGAGCTCATAAACAAGTACTTTGAAAAAGCAGACAAATTCAGATGGCGAGGTCTCGGTGACATTCCAAAAAGCGGCTTAAAATTAAGAGATGCTTTTAAAGAGTTCGATGCTGAAATACTCTATAAAAACATCTTGCCCACACAAGAGATAAACGACCACAAGCTCTGTATTTGCGGAGATATTTTAAGAGGAAAAGCAAGCCCGCCAGAGTGCACAATCTTCGGCACAGCCTGCAAGCCGACCAGCCCGATAGGAAGCTGTATGGTAAGCTCAGAGGGCGCGTGCGCGGCTTATTATAAGTATGGGAATTTGGTGTGACACCATTGAAGCAAAAGACATCGTCTATAACGGCGATTTGAAGAAAAAAGATTTAGAAGGTTTTGCTAAAACATTTGATGCCAACAAAGGGCACTAGCCCCAAATTATCGCAAATTATCCTATTTTAAAAGAAAAATGAGTACAATCTTTAATAACAGAGATAACTAAAAGGGCAAAGTAAATGACTAAAACAATAAGCTTGGCTTGTGGAAATGGTGGGGAGGAGAATAATGAGCTTATCTCAAAGGTGTTTTACAAGGCTTTTAAAAATGAGATTTTAGAAAAAAGTGAAGATGCGGCTATTATTCATGGCGGTGCGCTTGCTTTTTCTACCGATAGTTTTACCGTTTCTCCTTTGTTTTTTTCGGGTGGCGACATAGGAAAACTTGCAGTTTGCGGGACGTGTAATGACCTTGCCATGATGGGGGCTGCTCCGAAATATTTGACTTGCAGTGTCATTATTGAAGAGGGTTTTGAGCTTGAGCAGTTAGAACACATCGTTGCGAGCATGAAAAAAGAGCTTAGTATTAACGGTGCGATTGTCGTGAGTGGGGACACAAAAGTTGTCCCTCGCGGGAGTGTTGATAAGATTTTCATCAACACAACAGGCATAGGCGAAGTGCTACAAAAAGGGATAAGTTCGAACAACATTACAGAAGAAGATGTGATTCTGCTTAACCGTGACATCGGGTGTCATGGCGCGACTATTTTTGCCACGCGGGAGGGAATTGAGATGAGTTCTTCACTTCAAAGTGACTGCACATCTTTATTTCCACACGTTCAAGCCTTGATAAATGCGAACATAAAAATCACTGCCATGCGAGATGCTACCCGCGGCGGAGTGAGTGCGGTGCTTAACGAATGGGCAAAGCAGTCCAATATTTGCATAGAAGTTGAAGAGGAAAAAATTCCCGTGAGTGATGAGGTCAAGGGGATTTGCGAAATGCTTGGTTTTGAAGCGACAGCTTTAGCAAATGAGGGAACATTTTTACTTGCACTCAAAAAAGAGGATGCAGACGCGGCTTGTGAAATTTTAAGAGCGTTTAATCCACATGCCCAGATGATAGGCATCGTCACAAACAGACATGCTAAAAAAGTGATACTTAAAAGTGCTTGGGGGACTTCACGATTTTTAGAAACACCTACGGGTGAGCTTTTGCCGAGGATTTGTTAATGCATGAATATAGCATAGTACAGTCGCTTTTAGATTCGTGTGATGAAAATGCCAGAAAAAACAATGCAACAAAAGTGACAAAAGTTATCGTCAAAATTGGGGTCATGAGCGGAGTAGAGCCTAGTTTGCTTCAGAGCGCTTTTGATACTTTTAAAGAAAAAACGATTTGCGAGGAAGCGGAGTTTATTATCAATATGCAAGATGTTTTAGTGCGGTGCAATAGCTGTCATGAAGAGTCAACTTTGCAAAAGTTGGAGTATTGTTGTCCAAAATGTGGGAGCACAGACCTTAAAATACTCGATGGCGAAGAGATGTACTTAATGCGTTTAGAGCTCGAGTGAGCGGCGGTGCTCTTTTACAAAATCATAAGCATTTTGGATGACTTGAAATCTGTTTGTGTAAAGTTTGATGACTTCATTGTTTTGATGATAAACGGTGTCAGGATGGTATTTTTTTAGCATATATAAATAGTTCTTCTTCATTTGGCTCGGTGTTGATGTATCGCAGATGTTGAGGAGTTTGTAAGATTTTTTCAGTTTTTCTTCGTACATGTGTTCAGCTAATGCGGTGTCTTCTTGATATGAGCGCTTAAAACTCAGTCCATAGGTGATGAAATGGATAGGGATGCTTACTATTTTTTTGTTTGATAAGATATTTTTTAGGAGTAAAAAAGCGGCTTTTGTAGTGATTTTAAGAGTAAAACTTGTTTTTTTAGGACCAAGCCGTATGGCATCTTTAAATATAAATTGAAAATATTTAAAAATCTTTTCATGGTAGTGTGAGAAAGAGACTAGAATTTCAAGTGTATTGATTTTTTCAATAGTGACTCTAGTCTGCTGCGCAACTTGGGTATTGTTTGAAGTTATGATATGAATGGGCATTTCATGAGAGGCTATTAATTGGTTTAAAAAAGTGGGACTTGTTAAAGGAAAGGCTTTTTTGTGAATTTTAAAAGCCCAGTTTAGAAGATATTTTTTTTTGATTTCTTCACCACTTTCATATAAAATAACACTCATGTTTGAAAAATGCTTGATACTTTTAAAACTTTTTTCAGCAAAAAGCATAAGAGGTTTTAAATGCAAAGAGTCGTTTTGAAGATTAAAAACAATTGCATTATTTTCAAAAGTAATCAGCATAAAATATTTCCAAGATATACAATATGAAAAAAAATAGTCTCCATTTTCATACTCAAAAAGCTATTAAAACATTTCAAAATCATCTTCATCTTCGGTAATTTCTATTTTATTAAAAATAAGTTCAAATTGTAAGATGGTGCTAAATAAAGAACTATCCAAATAGTGGATATCATTAACGGCTTGGTCAATAAAGACATTGCGTCTCCAAGTTGATAAATCAAGCAAAATATTTGAGAGATAGAGTTCGATTTTTTTATGCGTACTTTCATCTATATCTTCTGTTTGTACTGTTTGCAGCAATTCGCCTAAGGAATTGACGGCATACGATAAATCTTCAAACTCAACTAATAAAGCTATAAAAGTGGCATAGTTTAAAAGTTTCTCAGAGATTTTACCTAGTGCTGCAAAGTTTTTTTCTTCATTGAACTCTTTGATAAGTCCATATATATCGTCTTCTATCTCTGCAAGGTCCTCATTTGTTTCTAGAGTATAATCATCTAGATTGGCACTATAATCTTGTGAACTTACAGCTAAACTTTGACGGGATTTTTTTAAAACATTCAACTCTTGTTTATTGAGAACTCTTTTTTCTTTGGATGTTTTTTCTATTGTATTTTCATCTTCTGACTTAGTATGTGAAATTTTTTCTTCAGAAAGAGCTTCAAAAATAGCTTTGTCACTACTGTTTCCTTTACGAGATTTTTTTATAAAATCTTCTAATCGTAAGTTGTAATGATAGATTTTAAGTTTTTGGTACTCTATGGTGGTGATGTTGTTCAATGTATACATTTTTAAGGATACGTCATTTAAGAATGGTATATCGCTTATGAAAATATTGTAAATGTTTCTTCCTGCTCCTGCAGAGGCAAGGGAGATTTTATTTATTTTACTGTTTGTGTCAATCTCTGCTAAGCTGCTTATATATCCAGGCTTTGCTTGAAAAAGTGAGTCAAGGGAAAATTCACTTCCGATGAAGAGATGTTTTTCTTTATTTGTGAGTCTTAAAAATTTTGAATTGGCATATTGCACTTTTTTGCCGTCATAGACAATGATTGGATTTGGGCTGTTTTCTAAAAAAGCACTCAAGGTTGCAATGCTTTGTTCATCTTTTTTTCGGTTTTTTTCTACCTCTTGAGAGACTCTTTTTTCTAAAAAATGATTTAACTCTTCAAGCTGTGTAACATCTTGTCTAAGAGCTAAGTACTCTACAACAGTATTTTGAGAGTCTAAAATAGGGACTATTGTAACAGTAACATAGTAACTAGAGCCATCTTTAGCACGATTTTTAATTTTCCCCTTCCATATTTCTTTGGCTTTGATGGTTTTCCATAAATCTTTATAAACTGCGGCGGAGACGTCAGGATGCCTGACAATATTATGATTTTTGCCAAGCAATTCTTCTTGGGTATATCCCGATATTTTACAAAATTCATCATTTGCAAAAGTGATTTCACCTTTGAGATTTGTTTTGGAGACAATCGAACCTGCATCTACAGCTTTTTTATACTCTTCTAAAAGTTTCATGTTATTTTTTAGTTCTTCTTTATACATATAAAAACCCTTTTTAAAAAAATTCTAAATCGTCTTCTTCTTCGGCTATCCCTTCTTCTTTGAAGATGGATTCAATCTGTAAACAAGAACTCAAAAGAGAAGAATCAAGATAGTGGATGTCGTTCGCCTCTTGGTTGACAAATATATTTACTCTCCAGCTGTTTAAATCTGCTATGAATCCAAGCATGAGCGTTACGAGTTTTTTAATTTTATTTTCATCAAGCTTAGAAGATTCTAAATTTGCTAAAAAATTTGCAAGCGAAGCAATGGCATATGAGAGATGTTCAAACTCAACGAGTTGTTTTATGACTTCTACATATGTTAAAAATAGTTCTGACATTTTTTGTAAATCTGCAATATCGCATTGTTTTTCAAACGCAAGTAAAGCGATATCTAGTTCTTCTTCGATAGTCTCAAGGGACTCTATTTTATCCATAAAAGAGATCGCAGTCATCTCTAAGTATTCAATTGCGGTGATTTTATTGAAATGTGTTTTTGAGAGAATTTCTTTGGCTTGAGTTGGGATTTCTATAATAACTGCAGGTTGTGTGGAGATGACTTGTATCTTAGGCAATTTAAATGATAAAACACCCTCGTGAAGTACATAGAGGCTATTTTTGCAATGTTTGAGAAGGATACTACGAATAATCGTAGAACTAATAAAATCAAGCGAAGTTTGTGTCACATAAAGATACTCATCGTTCTCTTCAATAATAATGGCAAAAGGGTGGTTTGTTTTTAAGAGCCATAAGCCAAGCCCATAGAGTATTCTTACTGTATCACTGATATTAGTTGCACCATATTCACTTTTGTTCAGTGTGTCGTTCCAAAAAAAGGCAAGAGCTGCCTCAGAGTTGATTGTAAATTTTTTTGAGAGAGGGTAGGCTGTGTCACTAAAGAGAGAAACCATTTGCGTTTTTTGGATTGGTTTGGAGCGCATAGAGAGGATAGTCATGTAGTTTTTAGCACGCTGAACAAAAAGCTCGCTATCTATGGGTTTGGTGATGTAATCTTGCGCGCCACTTTGAAGCATGGCATGTTTAGACTTTTCATCATCAAGCGCACTTAGAGCGATTATCATGCTTGCGGGCGAGAAAGATTTAATCTCTTTAGTAGCTTCAATACCATCGACTTTTGGCATCATGATATCCATAAATATAAGGTCAAAGTTTTTTTCTCTACACTTTAAAATTGCCTCAGCCCCATCGATGGCTTCTTCAACATTGATATCTTTAATATCTTCAAGAAGAAGATTCACTGTCATTCTATTGTCTTGGTTATCATCCACTATCAAAATATTCATTCTTTTCCCTTTTTAGTTTTAGAGTTTGTAAAGACGAGCTCAAAGTTTGTTCCACCCAAAAGCTGTGAGTCTAGGATGCGATAATTTATGTTTAAATCATTACATATGAGCTTTAAAAAATAGAGACCTATCCCTGTTCCTTGTGTCTCTCTTTTCATAAGAGAGCTATTTCCCTGTTCGTAAAGATCAAAAACTGACTCCTTATCTGCTATCCCTTTTCCATTGTCATGGATACAAATTTTTATATCATTATTGGACTTTTGTATATTGATACTAATCTTGTTGTCGCCGTATTTTATCGCATTAGAGAGTATATTGCTCAGAACTTGCTTAACTCTGTATTCATCCGAATAAATTTCGTTTATTTCACTTGTTAAAAAATCTACTTGGATATTTTTTGCTTGAATCAACGATTCAAACTGCTCTAAAAGAGATATGACTAACTTGTTAAGACTAAAGAGTTTTTTATTGTAGTCGAGTTTATTGGATTGAAGCTTTGATATGTCTAAAATATTATTGACATTATCAAGCATATCATTCGCATTTACAATGATAGATTTTAAAAGCTTTGCAGTTTTTACAGGTTCTAAAACTTGTGAATTGACTACTTTGAGATGAAGATACTTTGAAAAATTTATAATGGCATTAAGCGGTGTTTTAAGCTCATGAGTGAACAAAACTAAAAAAGCCTCTTTGGCGTCATTTATCCGTTTTTCTTCCTCTTTTTTGAGCATATCGGCTTGCATTTTTCGTTTTAAATGAACATAGCTAGTAACATCTTGACGAATGGCAATAAATTCTAAAATAGTCCCTTTTTCATCTTGAAAGGGGATAATTATCGTATCTGCTAAAAATGAATTTCCATTTTTGTTCAAATTTTCTACACGACCACGCCATATATTCCCTTCAAGAATAGTGTCCCACATCTCTTTGTACATACTTTGAGGATTATTTGGATGTCTAAAAATATTGTGTGATCGTCCCAGTAATTCTTCGGGAGGATATCCAGAGACAGTACAAAGATTATCGTTTACATACGTGATAATCCCATTTATATCCGCCTTAGAAACAATCGATGCTTCAGTAAGGACTCTAAAATAGTGACTGTCTTCATGGAGATTATTTATATAATCTTTATTTTTGTATACCATTTAAAGCTTTCTCTTCTCTTCGATGAAATCAAGAATTTTTTGAGGAATATTTTGAAGTGAAGTTTGTATGTCAACACCGCCAAGGTCGTATGCGACCTTAGGCATGCCATACACAACACAACTTTTTTCATCTTGACCTATAGTTTTTGCACCAACATTATGCATGTTGCGCATCCCTTTTGCCCCATCACTTCCCATCCCTGTCAAAATAACACCTACAGCATTAGCACCTGCGCATTTGGCAACTGAGTTAAAAAGGACATCTACTGAGGGGCGGTGTCCACTCACTTTTTCACCGCCTCCAAGTTGCACATAGTATCTATGCCCTGAACGGCGCAAAACCATATGTAAATCTCCCGGCGCAATAAGCACCTGACCGATACTCACGCTATCACCATTTTTTGCCTCTTTTACCTCTACTTGACACAAAGAGTTAAGGCGTTGTGCAAATTGTCCTGTAAAATTCGCAGGCATATGTTGGACAATGATGATTCCAGGACTATTTCTAGGGAGTTGTATCAAAACATCTTTGAGTGCTTCTGTTCCCCCAGTGGATGCTCCGATGGCTACGATTTTTTGCGTTGTCTCTGAGAGTGCTCCATGATAGGTAAGCGGTTTTATTGGTGGTGTATCGGTGGATTTTATTTGTATTTTGGCACGTGCGGCAGATTTTACTTTTGCTAAAAGCTCCTCGCGAATCTCATCTGAGCCATCATAAATATTGGAGTGTGGTTTAGCCACAAAATCAATCGCACCCGCTTCAAGCGCGTCAAGCGTTGTTTTTGCCCCTTTTTGGGTTAAAGATGAAACCATAACAACAGGCAGTGGCATGAACTGCATAAGTTTTTTTACAAAAGTTATGCCGTCCATGCGAGGCATTTCTACATCCAGACAAATAACATCGGGTTTTGATTTGAGAATTTTATCCCGTGCTACGTAGGCATCGACAGCTGTTTCAACACTGCTTATGTCGGGGTCTTTTGACAATATATCACTTAAAACCGCTCGAGCCGTAGCACTGTCATCAACTATCAAGACCTTGATTCCCATTATTCACTCTCTTTTATATATTTGAGCATCACTTTGCCTGTATCACTGATCATTAAAATGCGTCTGCCTTGTGTGCCACCAACATCTTGTGCGGTAATGGGTATTTTGTATTCGTTCAAAACCTCTTTGGCAATGACGATGTTTTTACGTCCAACCATCATATCTTCATGCGCGATTGTATCTATGACATTACCGCCGCCAAAAATTTTGGCTTCCATGTTGTTGAGTTTACAACCGACGTTGAGCATCCCCTCGACA
This sequence comes from Sulfurimonas sp. UBA6014, assembly GCA_002428085.1. Classification (GTDB taxonomy): domain Bacteria; phylum Campylobacterota; class Campylobacteria; order Campylobacterales; family Sulfurimonadaceae; genus Sulfurimonas. The sequence continues at coordinate 28,851 of DJAA01000034.1, forward strand.
AGTCGGTGGATGGCGATATTTCCATATTTGGGACTTTGGAGTCCATTTCCGTTCCACAACGGCACCAAATAATGGTTCATCCCGCCAATCATCTCCACTTTGTCGTAAATGCATACAGAAACACATGAGCCCAAAATGGTACTTATTTCAGTCGGTCTAGCTCCAATGTAAAACTCACCGACATGAATGAATTTTTTAATAAGCATTAAAACTCCATCATACCACTGTCTGAGGATTCTTCAAAAAATTCATCTGAACCAAGTCCCTCCGAGACAGATAAACTCGCTTCATCTTTCTGAGCTATTTTTACTAAAAAGACAGTTTTATCATCTTCACTAAAATGATCAATAGAGCCATCAAGAGACTCAACGATTTCTTTAACAACACTCAATCCAAGACCCAAACCTTGCCCTGGTCGCGTTTTCCCTGTGTTGTGTTTGTAGAAACGGTTATAAATATTTTTACTGTGATCCGCATATACTCCTTCACCAAAATCTTCAACTCGTATAATATAATCACTTCCTTCTTGCGCAAATACAATATTTACATCTGCATCTGGATACGAATATTCACAAGCATTTGAGAGGAGATTGAGCAAAATAAGATAAAGTTTTTGCCCATCTGTGACCATTTTTTCTAGCATCTTATTTTCTACTTTTATATGCAATGATTTTTCTTTTATAAGATGCTCAAAATAGTTTATTGCCTCTTGCGCAATATCTTCAGGGGTGATGCGTGCATATGCATTTCCCATCTCGCCGTACTCTATTTCAGAAGCGGCAAAGATATTTTTGAGACTAAAGTCCAGATACGTAAGCTCACTTCGCATCATCGAACCGATGGCATCAAGACGTGTAGTGTCCACATCTTTTTTGATTTTTCTAGAGAGGCTCAGAAGTGAAGAGAGCGGATTGTTGAACTCATTTTTGATGAGGGATAAAAAGTAGCTTTTTGCGGCTTCAACTTCTTTGCTACGTTCATTCATTTCAAGAAGTTTTTTGGTCATAAATTCCATTTCAGCGATTGAAGCACTTTTCTCTTCAAACCTTCTTCCTATCTCTTTTAAAAGCGCTTGGTCACTCATGTTGAATATTTCCATTTTCTTTCCTTATTGTTTCATATAGATTGATGATCTAACTAACTTTAAATTTTTAACACTTGGTGGAATCGACTCAGAGTGCCCGATAAAAAGTAATCCGCCAGTTTGCAAAAGCTTTGTAAGGTGGACATTTATCTGAGTTTGTATCACTTTATCAAAATAAATCATGACATTGCGACAAAAAATGATGTCGATAGGATTGGTAAACATGTTGTAGTTCCCATAGACTAGATTATATTTGCGAAAAGTAATCATTTTTTTTATAGAATCATTGACGATAAATTCTTTTGCGATTGGATTGTTTCTCAGAGTAAAATATTTTTTTATGAGGCTAGTTGATAATCCTTCCATAGATTTTTGAGAATAAATTCCCTGCATCGCCTTTTTTAAAATATCTTCAGAGATATCTGTTGCCAATATTTTAATATCCCATGATTCAATATTTGGGATATGCTCATGTAAAAATATAGCAATACTATACGGCTCTTCACCACTGGATGAGGCACTTGACCAGATGCGTAACTTTTTCTTTTCTTTTTTTAAAAGAGTATTTTTGACATACTCTTGAAAATAAACCCATTGCTCTTTCTCGCGAAAAAAAGAGGTAACGTTTGTAGTGATGGCATCTTCAAGCTCAAAGTCGGCAGTGCTACCACTTTGATGAATAAAATATTCATAAAGCTCCATATAGCTCTTTAACCCTTTTTTAGTCACGAGCTTACTAAGTCTCGATTGCATCATGGAGACTTTTTGATCATTTAAAGAGATGCCTAATCTCTCATGAATAAGCTCTCTAAAGAGGTTGAACTCTTTTTTTTTTAATTCTAGCAACATTTTTTAATGGACTTTTATCTTAAAAAGTGCATCTACGTTGAGAATAAGAGCAATCTCTCCATTTCCCATAACTGCACCTCCCGTAATACCTTCTAGTTTAGCAAGCGCTTTTCCTAAGGGTTTGATAACTACCTGCTGACGCCCCACTAAATCATCAATAAGGAGTGCATATTTGCCATCTTCACTCTCGACGCAAATGAGAGTTGACTCCCAAATTTCTGGTCGTTTGTCGTTAATATCTAGTATCTCATTGAGGCGCATAACAGGAATCATCTCGCCGCGAAGGTCTACAAACTCCCCTTTGTTCCTTGCCGTATGAACAATATCTTTTGAAGGGATAAAAGATTCAACAACACTTAACGTAGGGATAATAAATATATCTCCCGCACTTTTAACAATCATGCCATCAATAATCGCCAAAGTAAGCGGAAGTAAAATCGTAAAAACAGAGCCTTCCCCCATTTTTGACTCAATTTCTACCTTTCCTTGAAGTTTTTCGATAGAGGAGCGAACAACATCAAGTCCAACTCCACGACCTGAAATATCGCTAATCACATCCGCAGTAGAAAACCCTGCTTGCATGATGAGTCCATATATTTGCTGGTCGCTTAAAACATCCTCTTTACTTATGATACCTCGCTCTAGTGCTTTGGCATAGACTTTATCTTTGTTAATGCCGCGTCCATCATCACGTACTTCAATAGCGATATTTCCCGCTTTATGATACGCTCTTAAAAGAACATGCCCTTTTGGATTTTTACCTGCTGCTGCACGCTCTTGAACGGTCGCTTCTATCCCATGGTCAATAGCATTTCTAATGATGTGAATGAGTGGGTCAGAGAGTGAGTCAACCATAGTTTTATCAACCTCAGTCTCTTCTCCTTCTATGCGCAACTCTATATCTTTGTTCACTTTTTTAGAAGCATCTCGCGCAACACGTTTCATTTTGTCAAATGTGTCATGAACGGGGACCATTCTCAGCGCCATAACACGGTTTTGGATAAGACGGGTGATTTTGCTAAGGTTTTCAATGGTCCTTGTTAGCTGAGGGCTGTTGAGACTTTTGATCTCTTCATTTTCAGATACAAAGTTTTGAGTGATGACCATCTCGCCCACAGAATCAAAAAGTTCGTCTAATTTTTGTGTATCTATTTTTATGAAAGAGCGTTTATCTTCTTTGCGACGATGTTCAAACTCTATAGGCTCTTCTTTTGTGTTTGCTTGAGTTTTCTCTTGTATCAAAGGAGCTATTTCATCGGCTACAACGGTTGCTTCATGGAGAACAACTCTTTCTTCTGGAAGTGCTTCATTGTCGTTTTGTGTAGCTTCTATCAAAGTGATAGAAAACTCTTGAGGTTCAACAAATAAAAATACCTCTTCAATCGAGTCAACACTCTCCTCGCTTTCTAAAAAAAGCTCAACATGACTCCAGTGACTTATCTCAACATCAAAATTTTCTATTGTTTGGATGTGAGGAACACTCCATCTAGATTGGAGTATTTGTCCTTTTTCACTTAAGAGACCAAAGAAGCGTCCATGGTCATATCCCCTATGATAAATATCGTTATCAAGTTTTAAAACTATTTTATATAAAAATTTTCCAAGTTGCGCTACTGGCTCTTGGATAGTTTTTTCTTCTATTTTTTTTGGTTCATCTATAAATGTGAAAGGTTCATCTTTATTAGAAAACTCTTGAGCAACATTACTCATATCTGCAAAAGGGGTCTCTTGAGTTGATTTGTTCAGAAGAAGCTGTTTGATAGATTCAAGGGTAGAGTGGTAGTTTGGAGGAACACCCTCATCTCCACTTACTTCTAGCCAGAGTGTTGCTTTTATGACATCTACAGCACTTAGAAAAATATCTATTGCATAAGCTGGCACACTCACTGTGCTATCGCGGTAGTGATCTAAAACATCTTCAAAAAGATGGACAAATCCGCCCAAACGGGTAAAACCAAAAGAGTTGGCACTTCCTTTAAGTGTATGAACACCGCGAAAGAGCTCATTGAGTAACTCTTTATTTTGTGAGTCCTCTTCATAATTGATAATATCTATATCGAGTTTCTCAATGATTTCAGTTGCTTCTTCGATAAATATAGAACGTATTTCTTCTTTAGTCATGGTGTATCCAATGCAAACTGCCATAATTGGCAAGTTTTAGTATTCCATCGTCTATTGCGGGAATGCGAATTTGAGGTTTGCTTTTTTTGATACTAAATAAAAGAGCAAAAAGGGAAGAAGAGACAAAAATCTCTTTCTCCCCAATCACTTCTATAGATTCAATATATTCTAAACGGGGTTGAATAAACTTTTTTAGCTCGATTACTTCACCCAAATCCATATCTAGTTCTATCTCAAGAACATCGCCATCTATTGTCATTTAGAACTCCTTCAAGTCCTCATCATCAAGTGGAAAAACGTCATGATTGCTCTTTGAAGGTTTTTTAGACGCGAGAGCTTTTTTAGGTTGTGCAAAGCCCATACGCTTCGTTGTTTTTTGCGTGCGACCTGTTGGTCTCTCTGAGTGTCCTGCACTTGTAATACCAACCATTGCTGCGATAACTGCCACCATATCTTGCATAGAGACAGCTTGCGCGTTGAGCTCTTCAGATGCAGCTGCGGCTTCTTCAGATGTTGCAGCATTTTGTTGTGTTACTTGGTCGATATTTCCCATAGCTTGCGCGATTTGGCTCATCCCTTCACTTTGTTCTTTTGTAGAGATAGAGATTTCACTGATAAGATTTGAAGTCTTTTTGATTCGCTCATCAATATTTCCAAATGCCTCATTTGTTTTCTTTGCTACATCTAAACCATTTTTGATTTGTTTGATTGATTGCTCGATGATCTCTGAAGTCTCTGTCGCAGCATTTGCTGAGCGTTGAGCAAGACCTTTAACTTCATCAGCAACAACGGCAAAACCTAATCCATGCTCACCTGCACGTGCCGCTTCAACAGCTGCATTAAGGGCTAGAAGTTTTGTTTGTGATGCTATCTCATCAATAGTTTTGATGATTTTTGCGATTCTCTCACTTGAACTGTTTATCTCTTGCATAGCAGCCATCAGTTCCGTTCCACGTGCAAAACCTTCAGATGCGGCTTCTTTGGTATCTTTTGCCAAGATATCCGCTTCACGAGAGTTGTCTGCATTTTGGTTGTTGATGGCAGTTGCTTGCTCTACCGTCGCACTTACCTCTTCTATAGAGCTTGCTTGTTGGGAGGCACCCTCTGCTAAAGCTTGAGAAGATTCAGATATTTCACCCGCCGCACTTACGACTTGTGAGTTCGCACTTGTGATGGACTCAACTGCACGAATAATAGGAACTGTGATACTTCTAATGAGGTAAACAGCCAAAGAGGCACCAACAATCAACGCTATGATTAAACCTACAATCATGATGTAAGAAGATGCAGCCAAACTCTCAGCTGATTCTTTTGAAATTTCAGCAGTTTGACCCATCGCAACTCTCGCTGTTTCTTGTGCTGCTTCTAAAACTTCGCTGCCTACACTTGTACGCTTTTTAGCGAGTTCTTCAAGCATAATCCAACTTTTGATAAAGTTGTCAAGCGCTTCTTTATACTCGTTTGCAGCCATTTCTGTCTCTTTAATCGTCTCAAGATCTTCTGCTCTAAAGGTTATTTTGGTAAGAGCACCAAACAACTGTTCCATTTTAGGAAAGTTTTTTTGTGCATCGTAAATGATAGACGGCTCTCGAAGTGCCTGTGATTTGAATGCTTTGATTCTTGTGTCATTCCCTATATCGATAATATCATTGACGATTGATATTTTTTGCAATCTCTCTTTAAGTTTTTCAGGAGACTGTTTGGAAGCAATCTCACTGTTCATCATTTTTGTCTGGTTGAGTAAAAAATCATTACAACTTGCCATATACTTCGCCGCACCTTTGTCAAGGTCGCCTCTATAAGTATTGAGCTTGCCTAGAAGAGTTTCTGTATCTGTAATAAGTGCATCGTACTCTAGAGTTTTTATTCTTGCTTTTTTCTCAAGTTCAGTGAGCTTTGGCAATGAATATTTTTCAGCAAGTGCTTTAGCCTCATCAAGATGGAATTTTATATCACTTAAATACTGGCGTCCTTCCACGAGAAATTTCTTCTCTTCACTCAGACCATACCCTCTGATGGCATACATAGTTAAAAGAGCGTGTCTCTCGACATTATTTCCTACTCCCAACTCTGGCACATATATATTTGCTAGCTGGTGTGAACCTTCCTCAACGTTTTTCATGTTAATGATAGCCATTGAACCCAAAATAACGGTGATCAAAAGGAGTAAAACAAACCCTATACTAATCTTATATGTTAATGTCAAATTTTTCATCTTTACACTCCTGCTTTTTCTGTTTTATTTGATTTACGCTCTTCGAAAGAACCGATTTGTGTCAGTTCGTCATCCTCAAAAATCTTTTCCATGTCAAGAATCAAAATAACATCTGATCCAACTTCTGCAACACTCTTGATAAAAGTGGTGTCAATATGTGAGCCAAATTTTGGTGGTTCATTTAAATCTTTTTCACTAAATGTGAGAACATCCTCAACTCGGTCCACAATAAAGCCTATGTTTACCCCACTCACTTCATTGATGATAATTGCAGTGTTCATATCATGCTCTTTTTTTTCTATGCCAAACTTTACGCGAATGTCTACTATGGGGATAATAGAACCACGAAGATTGACAACCCCTTCTACGAAAGGCGGAGTTCTAGGTACATGCGTGATTTTCATCATTGCAATAATTTCGTTTATGTGAGAAATATCTATTCCATACTGTTCATTCTTAACAAAGAAACTCAAATAACGATGTCTGCTTCCGCCTTCTTCACCTTCTAAATCTTTTGTTCTCATTAAATCCCCAATACCATTTTTACAGCTTTAATCAGCTTTTCATCACTAAATGGCTTTACCATCCACCCCGTAACCCCTATCTCTTTGCCTCTTTCTTTCATAACAGGAGAACTCTCTGTTGTTAAAATCAGAATAGGTTTATTTTTAAAACGTTCATCTGCTTTTAATGTTGCTGCGAGGTCAAGTCCATTCATCTGCGGCATATTTATATCACTGATGAGCATGTCGAAATTTTCATTTCCGCTCATCAAAAGATTTAGCAGCTCTGCAGGATTTTGATAAAGTGCTAAAATAACGCCCCCATTTTGCACCATCTCATCGAGCGCCATTTGAGCGGTAGCCAAAATAGTTTTTGAATCATCTACTAAAATAACTTTCTTTGCCAAAGCTTATCCTTTTAATTGCACATCTAAGCTATTTAACTCATTTAATTTTGAGCAAAAATGCAATGTTGGAAATTGTATCTTTTATATTTATAAAATTTTATTAAAAATTCTAATGAATTAAAATAGATGGCTGAGTCTTATACTCAAGTTATACCGCGCTACTTTTCACTTTTTGAAAAGTAATGAAAATTATGCATAAGTTAAATAAAACTTAAAGCTTGATGAGATATAATTCCAGACTTTTTGTAAAAATAGACTTTTGAGTAGAGTATTTAAAAGTTTATAAGCATAATATATTTCAAGGATCGTGAATGTACGCAATTATTAAAAATGGTGGTAAACAGTATAAAGTTCAAGAGGGCGATATTTTAACATTTGATAAAATGTCACTTGAACCTAAAGATATCATCGAAATCAAAGAAGTTCTAGCGGTAAATGCCGGCGAACTAAAAATGGGAATCCCATTTGTAAAGGGTGCAGTTGTAACTGCTGAGGTTATCAACGAGGGTCGTGATAAAAAAGTTATTACTTTTAAGAAACGTCGCCGTAAAGATAGTAAAGTAAAAAGAGGTTTCAGAAGAGACTTCACTCGTGTTCGTATCACGAAAATAGCTGCTTAAGCTAAACACAACGAAGGAGAATTGAGATGGCACATAAAAAAGGTCAAGGTAGTACACAAAATAATCGTGACTCGGCTGGTAGAAGACTTGGTGTAAAAAAATATGGTGGCGAAGCTGTCGTTGCTGGTAATATTATCATTCGTCAACGTGGAACTAAAGTTCACCCAGGTAAAAACATGGGTATGGGGAAAGATCATACTTTATTTGCACTTATCGATGGTGTAGTTAAATTTGAGCGAAAAGACAAAAAACGTCAACAAGTTTCTATTATTCCTGCTGCGTAATTTTATCTATTTGGGCAATCGCCCAAATATTTTCTACTCCAACTGCTAGGTTTCATATTTAAAAATCTAAATCTAAATAATTAATAATCCACTTTTTGCTTCTAAGGGAAGTGAATTTTTAAGTATTAAAGAATTATTGTATTGAGGAAAACAAATGTTTACAGATAGTGTCGAATTAACAGTCTCATCAGGAAAAGGTGGACAAGGTTGTGTAGCATTTCGCCGTGAAAAATTTGTTTTACAAGGTGGTCCAAACGGCGGTGATGGCGGTGCTGGCGGAGATATTATTTTTCGATGTGACAACAATACACATACCCTCTCGCATTTTCAAAGAAAAATGCATATTAAAGCTGACAATGGCATGCAGGGTGATACTTCTCGAATGACAGGAAAATCTGGAGCAGACAAAGTGATTATTGTTCCTCCAGGGACACAGATTATTGATGTAGAAACAGGTGATATTTTATTTGACATGCTCAAAGATTCGCAAGAAGAGAGATTTGTCAAAGGTGGAAGAGGTGGACTTGGAAACTTTCACTTTAAATCATCAACAAATCAAAGACCAACCTATGCACAACCTGGTGAGCAAGGGATTACCAAGCTTATAAAATTAGAATTAAAGCTTATAGCCGATGTTGGTCTTGTTGGTTTTCCAAATGTTGGCAAATCTACACTTATCTCTACAGTCTCAAACGCACGTCCTGAGATTGCAAATTATGAATTTACAACGCTGACTCCAAAACTAGGTCAAGTCAATATTGGTGATTTTGAGTCTTTTATCATGGCAGATATTCCAGGTATTATTGGTGGCGCCCATGAAGGGAAAGGTCTTGGAATTCAATTTTTAAGACATATCGAAAGAACAAAAATACTTCTTTATATGATAGATTTAGCCTCGTACAGAGATTTGAAAGAGCAGTACGAAACGCTTAAAAATGAAATTTTAGCATTTTCACAAATCATGAGCACCAATAAATACGCCATAGCACTTACAAGAGCTGATGTTGTTCCACCTGAAGAAATTTCAGATTTAGTAAGTAGTTTTTTGGATTTGGTTGGAGTCAAAGCTAAGGAAAAAAGTGAATATGATTTTGATGCAACAATCCCTTATTTTATTCAAGAGAGTGCAGATGAGACATTAGGGTATGATAAATCTCTCCCTTATTTTGTAGTGCCTATATCTTCTGCTACAACGAGAAATATAGAACCTCTCAAATATGCACTCTTTAATCTAGTTCGTACCGATAGAAAAACTTACTAGAGCGTATCATGAAGAGAGTTGTCGTAAAAGTTGGAAGTGCAGTTTTAGCCCAAAATGGTGTTTTGGCAGAAGAAAGAATGCAGGCATTAGTAGATTTTTTATCGCAACTTCACCAATCCCATGAAGTTATTTTAGTCTCTTCAGGCGCAGTAGCTGCGGGATATATCCAACTCCAACTTGATAGAAAAATTTTGCAAAACAAGCAAGCATTGGCTTCTATAGGGCAACCTGTTCTCATGAATAGATACGCTCAGAAATTTTCCAAATATGATATCCTAACAGCACAAGTTTTGGTAACTGCGGCAAATTTTAGAAAGGCTGGCGATATTACTAGAATCAAAAATACTGTCGATACACTTTTGCTCAATAAAGTTATTCCCATCGTCAATGAAAATGATGCAACTGCAACGCAAGAGCTTGTTTTAGGTGATAATGATCAGCTTTCAGCATACATAACAAAGCATACAGATTCAGATATGTTGATAATACTCTCGGACATTGATGCGTATTATGACTCTGACCCGCGTGAAAATCCAAATGCAAAGGTACTCAAAGTTGTAAATAGTATTGAAGATTCTCAACTGCAAAAAAATGCCAATCCAAATAATCTTTTTGCTACAGGCGGAATCGTTACAAAATTAAAAGCGGCTGCTTATCTCTTAGAATGTGGAAATAGTATGTTTTTATCAAGCGGATTTGATTTACATGACGTCAAAAGTTTTATGCTTGAAGATAAACATTTAGGCGGCACGCTGTTTAAAAAAGAGTTTTAATGAAAATCATTTTTATGGGTACACCAGAATATGCCAAAGTAATTTTGCAAAAAATGATTGATACAAAATGGATAGAAGTCGTTGCAGTTTATACCCAGCCCGATAAGCCTGTAGGGAGAAATAAAATAATGACTCCACCTCAAGTTAAGACTTTGGCATCTGCAAATTTTATCGATGTTTTTCAGCCGCAGAGACTTAGAGAGAAAGAAGTTGTTGAAGAGCTTTTAAAAATAGAGTGCGATTATATAGTTGTGGCTGCTTATGGACAAATTTTGCCTCGTGCTATTTTAGACCATGCGCCTTGTATAAATCTTCACGCTTCCATACTGCCTCAGTATCGTGGAGCAAGTCCTATTCAGCAAACTCTTTTGAGTGGCGATAAAAAAACGGGTGTAGCTGCGATGCTTATGCAAGAGGGATTGGACACGGGAGATATTTTAAAAATCCAAACCGTTGATGTTTGTGATGATGTGATGGTTGAGGAACTTTTTCAAATACTGACTGATATTGCCGCAAATTTGACTATAAATGTTTTAGAAAATTTTAGCTCATTCGTGCCAACTATACAAGATGAATCAAAAGCGACGCACTGTACAAAGATTAGTAAAGCTGAGGGTGAGATTATTTTTGATGATGCAGTAAAAATTTATAACAAATACCGTGCTTTTACCCCATGGCCAGGGGTTTATTTACCGAGTGGATTGAAGCTTAAAAATATCAAATTGGAAAATAAATCAAGTTCTAATACTATGGGAGAAATTTTAAAAATTGATGTTGATAGTATCGTGGTTGGTTGTAAAGAGGGGAGTTTGCGAATATTTAGTGTTCAAGCTCCATCAAAAAATGAGATAGATATTCTCTCTTATGTGAATGGCAAAAGGCTTAAAGTTGAAGATACTTTATCTTGAGAGTGTAGATTCAACTCAAAGTTATTTAAAAAACTTGGTTCGAAATGCAGGCATTACACTTCCATATGCCGTTGTAGCCAAAATACAAACAGATGGTGTTGGAAGTAGAGGAAATGCTTGGAGTGGCTTGGATGGAAATTTATTCCTCTCTTTTGCATTTTCCTTAGAAGATTTGCCGCAAGATTTAAAAATGGAATCATCATCCATCTATTTTTCCTATATTTTGAAAGAAACTTTAAGTGAAATGAATTCATCTGTTTGGTTAAAATGGCCAAATGATTTGTATATTGATGAAAAAAAAATCGGTGGAATGATTACAAATGTTATAAAAAATACTATCATTTGTGGACTAGGATTAAATTTAGTGAGTGCTCCTGAGGGTTTTTCAAGTTTAGATATAAGTATTTGTAATGAAGAGCTCCTGGAAAAATATTTTAAAAAAATAGAAACAAAAATTTCATGGAAGCAAGTTTTTAGTAAATATAAGTTAGAATTTTATAGAAATCAAAAATTTTTCACACATAAAAATAATTTAAGAATTTCATTAGAAGGTGCTGTACTGCAAAGTGACGGCTCGATTATAAAAAATGGCGAGAGGATACACAGCTTAAGATGAGTGAAGTAATAGTAATAGCAAATCAGAAGGGTGGTGTTGGCAAAACAACAACTGCTGTAAACTTAGCCGCATCCCTTGCTGTAGCGGAAAAAAAAGTACTTTTAATCGATTCTGATCCTCAAGCTAATGCGACTACGTCCCTTGGTTTTCACAGAAATGATTATGAATTTAATCTCTATCATGTGCTTATAGGGACAAAAAATATAAAAGATATTATTTTAAAATCAGATTTACCAACACTCCATTTAGCTCCTTCAAATATAGGATTAGTAGGAATTGAAAAAGAATACTATGATGCAAACAATACAAAAGGGCGAGAGCTTGTTTTAAAAAGAGCCATTGAGTGTATAAGAAAAGATTATGATTATATTATCATAGATTCACCTCCAGCACTTGGGCCCATGACAATTAATGCGCTTTCAGCATCCAACTCAGTTATTATTCCTATCCAATGTGAATTTTTTGCATTGGAAGGTTTGGCACAACTTTTAAATACAGTCAAGTTAGTGAGAAAGTCAATCAATCCAAAACTTAGCATAAAAGGTTTTTTGCCTACTATGTTTAGCCCTCAGAATAATCTTTCAAAGCAGGTATTTGCAGATTTGAGGCAGCATTTTAATAATAAACTTTTTAAAGATGAAAAAGATGGATATATCGTAGTTCCAAGAAATGTAAAGTTGGCAGAGTCTCCATCTTTTGGTAAACCTGTAATCCTTTACGATGTAAAATCACTCGGTTCTATTGCCTATCAAAGTTTAGCGCAAGCGATAATAAAATAATGAAAACACAAGCTTTAGGGAGAGGGCTAGATGCCCTGTTTGGAGAAATTGACGAAGCGTATGAAAATGAAGGGACGCAGCAGGATGCAATTTTAGAAATTTCGCTAAAAGATATTCGACCCAATCCATACCAACCAAGAAAATCATTCGATGAAGAATCTTTGTCTGAATTAGCGGAGTCTATTAAAAAAGATGGATTGCTTCAACCGATAATTGTAACAGAAGATATTGATGGCTATATTTTAATTGCAGGTGAGAGAAGATTTCGTGCTTCTAAATTGGCTAAGTTAAAAACAATACGTGCTATTGTGTTAAATAGTGATGAGCAAAAAATGAGACAATTTGCTCTGATTGAAAATATCCAAAGAGAAGATTTAAATTCAATTGAACTTGCTGATTCATATAATGAACTAATCAAGTTGCATGATGTAACTCATGAAGAGTTATCACAAATGATTCATAAAAGTAGAGCACATATAACCAATACTATTAGACTGCTACAATTGTCTCAAAAAACTCAGAAATCCTTAATTGAAAAAAAAATCACTGCTGGTCATGCAAGGGTGCTTATTGGACTTGATGAGAAACAGCAGCAATTGATGGTAAACTCTATAGTCGGTCAAAAGCTTAGTGTTCGAGATGTTGAACTAATGATGAAAAATATGAAAGAAACAGAGGAAGTTAAACCTACCACTGAAACAGCATTTCATTATGATTTCCTAAATTTAAAAAATAAATTTTTAAATTTAGGTTTTCATGTCAAAACTTCCAAAAATAAAGTAACAATTGAATTTGAAAATGAAGATCAAATAGAAAAATTATTTCATATGCTTCCTCTTGATAATCATTGATTCACACACTTAACTAAAAAATATAAAAATCTTTAATTTTTTTATCTAATTTAACTATCCTTTCAATTTATAAATTGTATAATCGTTTAACTTTTAGGAGGTGCTATGTTAGATATAAATCCAATACTGCTTTTGGCTACATTTGTTGTATTTCTTTCACTCGTTGCTGTACTTAATCGTTGGCTTTATAATCCATTGTTTGCTTATATGAATAGTCGTGATTCACACATTAAAAAAGAACTAAATAAAATCAGTTCAAATGACAATGAGGTTCAAGAATTACTTTTAAAAGCTCAAACGATAGTTATGAATGCCAAGTTAGATGCTGCGGCTCTAAGAGAGAAAGTTGTTGCAGATGCTAAAGAGTTAGCAGAGAGTAAATTAGAAGCTAAGCGTTCTGAATTAGCTAGTCAATATTTAGAATTTGAGAAGTCCCTTGCCAAATCTAAAGAACAATTAAAGAGTGACTTGTTATCTCAAGTGCCACTTTTTAGAGAAGCTGTTAAAGCTAAATTTAGTCAGTTGTAGGAGGAGATAACACATGGGTAAAATTTTAATAACTTTATTAATGGTATCGACTTATGCACTGGCATCTGATAGTGGACATATGAGTAGTGATATAGTTCAAAGAACTGTTAACTTTTTATTGTTTGTTGGTCTAGTTTGGTATCTAGTTGCTGAACCTGTAAAAAACTATTTTGTATCTAGAAGTAAAGGTATTGCTGATGAATTACAAAAAGTTCAAGAGAAGTTAAAAGAGACTATCGCTAGAAAAAATGAGGCACTAGATCAAATATCTGATGCTGAAAAATTTAAAGCAGAGTTACAAATAACTTCAAAAAAAGAAAATAAAATAATCAATGATAATATTATGGCCCAATGTGATTTTGAACTAGAAAATATAGTGAAACAGAATGCTTCACTTATGGATTTTTTACAAAGAAAAATGGTTCGTAATGTTGTAGAAGAGACACTTGAAGAAGTCTTAGCTCAAGCAAGTGAGAGTTTCAATAAAGAAGCTATGGCTAATATTATCTTGAAAAAGGTAGCATAATTATGAAAGAATTAATAGCTAAAAGATACATTAAAGCTTTAAAGAGCGGTTCCATGAAATCATTTGAAGAAACTGCCTCTTTTTTCTCTTCTTTAGCAGAGTCTTTTAAAGATGATAAGTTTATCAAAATAATTGATAATCCAAGTATTAGCGAAAAAGATAAAGCTGAAATATTGTTAGCAGCTGCTAGCTCAGCTAAATCAAATAAAATTAATAATTTGATAAAACTTCTTGCTGAACACAAGCGTATCAATATTATTCCTGCAATCGCGCTAGGGATGAAAAAAGAGCTTGCAAATTCAAGAAAAACGTATCAAGGTTTTATTTATAGTGATAATGCAATTGATAAAAAATTAATCTCTGAACTAAGTGTTGGTTTGAGTAAAAAACTCGATGCTACTATTTCTCTAACTTTTATAAAAAATGATTTCGATGGCATTAAAGTAAATGTAGAGGATCTTGGTGTTGAGATTAATTTTTCTAAGGCAAGAATCAATAGTCAGTTAATCGAACATATAGTAAAAGCAATTTAACTTTTAACAAGAGGAGAACAAGAATAGTGGTGGCAAAAATTCAAGCTGATGAAATCAGCTCAATAATCAAAGAACGTATCGATAACTTTGAATTAAGTGTAAATATTAACGAAACAGGCAGAATTGTTTCTTATGCTGATGGCGTTGCTCAAGTTTATGGACTAAGTAATGTTATGGCTGGAGAAATGGTTGAATTCGAAGATGGAACAAGAGGTCTAGTTATGAATCTTGAAGAGAGCAGAGTAGGTGTTGTTATTCTTGGCTCTGGAGATTTACTTAAAGAGGGAATGTCAGTTAAAAGACTTGGCCGTCTTCTTCGTGTTCCTGTAGGTGACGCTCTTTTAGGTCGTGTAGTAAATGCACTTGGAGAGCCAATAGATGGAAAAGGTCCAATAGATACAACAGAGACGCGTTTTGTTGAAGAAAAAGCACCTGGAATCATGCAGAGAAAATCAGTTCATGAGCCATTAGCTACAGGTATCAAAGCTATTGATGCACTTGTGCCAATCGGAAGAGGTCAAAGAGAACTTATCATCGGCGACAGACAAACTGGTAAAACAACTGTTGCATTAGATACTATCATTAACCAAAAAGGTAATGGTGTTATTTGTATATATGTTGCAGTTGGTCAAAAAGAATCCACAGTTGCACAAATTATCCGTCGTTTAGAAGAACACGGTGCCTTAGAATATACTATTATCGTATCTGCAACAGCTGCGGAAGCGGCTGCACTTCAATTTTTAGCTCCATATACTGGTGTGACTATGGGTGAATATTTCCGTGATAATGCTAGACATGGTCTCATTGTATATGATGATTTATCTAAACATGCAGTTGCATATCGTGAAATGTCACTTATCCTTCGTCGCCCTCCAGGTCGTGAAGCATATCCTGGAGATGTTTTTTATGTTCACTCTCGTTTACTTGAACGTGCTGCAAAAATGAGCGATGAAGAGGGAGCTGGTTCGTTAACTGCACTTCCAATTATTGAAACACAAGCTGGTGACGTTGCGGCGTATATCCCAACCAATGTTATTTCTATTACGGATGGTCAAATTTTCCTTGAAACAGACCTTTTTAACTCGGGTGTTCGTCCAGCGATTAATGTTGGACTTTCAGTTTCTCGTGTTGGTGGTGCTGCTCAGATTAAAGCTACAAAACAAGTTGCTGGTACTTTAAGACTTGATCTTGCTCAATACCGTGAACTTCAAGCATTTGCTCAGTTTGCATCTGATCTTGATGAAGTTTCTCGTAATCAATTAGAGCGTGGACAGAGAATGGTTGAAGTTCTAAAACAAGGACCTTTTTCTCCTCTGTCTGCTGAGAAGCAAGTTGCAATCATTTTTGCTGGCAATGAAGGTTTCTTGGATGATATGAATGCATCAAATGTTGTTCGTTTTGAAACTGAGTTATATCCATTTATAGAAGCTTCTTATCCTCAAGTTTTTGAAAATATTAGAAGTACTTCTAAAGTAGATGATGATACTAAAGCATTATTGATAAAAGCACTTGAAGAATTCAAAGCTAGCTTTATAGCAGCATAAGGGATACTTTATGGCAAACTTGAAAGATATTAAAAGACAGATAAGTAGTGTTTCTAACACTCAAAAGACGACTCGTGCTATGAAGCTTGTATCAACTGCTAAGCTTCGTCGCGCAGAAGAATTAGCAAAACGCTCTCGTCTTTATGCTGAAAAAATGAATCAGGTAATTGCCGAAATAGCTGGACGTATTAAATGTAGCAAAATTGGAGGGATTGACAACCGTTGTTTTACAAAGATTGAAAACCCAAAAATTGTTGACATTATCTTTGTGACTGCTGATAAAGGTTTATGTGGCGGTTTTAATATTCAAACTATTAAAGCTGTGAAAAAATTGATTGCAGAATATAAAGAGAAAAATGTAAAAGTGCGTTTACGTGGTATCGGTAAAAAAGGTGTTGAATTTTTTAAATATAATGAAGTTGAATTATTTGATTCAGTAAGTAATTTAAGTTCAAAACCTGATAAAGCAAGGTCTGATAGCTTTATTGCAACTTCTATTGAAGATTATAAAGATGGAAAGATTGATGGTATTCATCTTGTTTATAATGGGTATAAAAATATAATAACTCAAGAGTTGCATGTAACTACTGTACTTCCTGTAGATACAAACCAATATGAGTGTGCTGAGATGCCAAGTTCATTACTTGAGATTGAAGCAGAAGATGAAGAGTATATGTTGGACTCTCTAGTTACTAAATATGTTGAATATAGTATGTATTACTCTTTGATTGATTCAGTTGCCGCTGAGCATAGTGCTAGAATGCAAGCTATGGATACAGCAACTAACAATGCTAAAGATATGGTAAAAACACTAAAAGTTCAATATAATAAAGCTAGACAAGCAGCTATTACTACAGAACTTATTGAAATTATAAGTGGTGTGGAGTCAATGAAATAATGGAGAAAAATATGATTGGTAAAATTAGCCAGGTTATGGGCCCGGTTGTTGATGTTGATTTCGATGGGTATCTTCCAATAATCAATGAAGCAATTGAGGTTAAAGTAAATGTAGAAGGTACTGAAAATCGTTTAGTGCTTGAAGTTGCAGCTCACTTAGGTGACGGCCGTGTTAGAACAATTGCCATGGATATGAGTGAAGGTTTAGTACGTGGCATGAACGCTCGCGCAACTGGTTCTCCTATTAAAGTTCCAGTTGGTGAAAAGGTACTTGGTCGTATCTTTAATGTTATTGGTGAAACAATTGACGGTGGTGAGCAAGTAACTGATGCTCCAATGTGGTCTATTCACCGTGCACCTCCGCCATTAGTTGATCAATCAACTAAAACAGAGATGTTTGAGACGGGCATAAAAGTTGTTGACTTGTTAGCGCCTTATGCAAAAGGTGGAAAAGTTGGATTATTCGGCGGTGCTGGTGTTGGTAAAACAGTTATTATCATGGAATTAATTCATAACGTTGCCCATGGTCATGATGGACTATCAGTATTCGCTGGTGTTGGTGAAAGAACACGTGAAGGGAATGACCTTTATCATGAGATGAAAGAATCGAATGTATTGGATAAAGTCGCACTGTGCTATGGACAAATGAGTGAGCCACCAGGAGCACGTAACCGTATCGCTCTTACTGGACTTACTATGGCTGAGTACTTTAGAGATGAGAAAAAACTTGATGTGCTCATGTTCGTCGACAATATATTTCGTTTTGCACAATCAGGTTCTGAAATGTCAGCACTTCTTGGACGTATCCCTTCAGCTGTTGGTTATCAACCAACTTTGGCTCGTGAAATGGGTGCATTACAAGATCGTATTACATCAACAAAAAATGGCTCAATTACTTCTGTTCAGGCAGTTTATGTGCCAGCGGACGATTTAACTGACCCAGCTCCAGCTTCTGTTTTTGCTCACTTAGATGCGACAACAGTACTTAATCGTAAAATTGCTGAAAAAGGTATTTATCCTGCTGTTGATCCACTTGACTCAACTTCAAGATTACTAGATCCACAAATTTTGGGTCAAGAGCATTATAACGTTGCTCGTGGTGTGCAACAAACGCTTCAAAAGTATAAAGATCTTCAAGACATCATTGCAATTCTTGGTATGGATGAACTTTCTGAAGATGACAAAAATGTTGTAGAGCGTGCTCGTAAAATAGAAAAATTCTTATCACAACCATTTTTCGTAGCCGAAGTATTTACAGGTTCTCCTGGAAAGTATGTCTCCTTGGAAGATACTATAAAAGGTTTCAAGGGAATTTTAAATGGAGACTACGATCATATGGCTGAATCAGCATTTTATATGGTAGGTAGCATAGATGAAGCGATAGAGAAAGCTGAAAAGCAAAAAAGTAAGTAATTCATATTCTAAAGGACTGAAATGGATACGTTTAAACTTGAAATCCTAACCCCTAATGGTCAAATTTTTAATGGTGAGGCTGTTAGTGTAACTCTTCCAGGTGAAGAGGGTGAGTTTGGTGTTTTAGCACATCACGCTTCTCTCACCACCTTGTTGGAAGCAGGTGTTATAGATATTGAAAAAGAGAATAAAGCAGTTGAATCTATTTTAATCAACTGGGGTGTGGTCAATGTAGATGAAGAGAAGGTTATAGTTCTCGTAGAGGGTGCTGTTGCTATTCGTGGAGATAATGAAAGTGCAATCTCAAAAGCTCTTGAAGATGCAAGAGAATTAATTTCTTCTATTGCAGATTCAAATTCTGCAATAGCATCAGTTTCTGCAAAAATAGAATCAGCTGCTAAAAGATTATTGTAATTCATGATAAATAATTTAATAGATTTTTATCTAAAAAGTCACCCAGTGACTTTGGGTGTCTTGATACTTTTATCAATTTATTTTATTGTAATGAATTGGGTCTTTTTTTATCGTTTATTTTATGTTAACAACTGGCTTATCAAAGAAGAAAATTCTTTAGAGTCATTACTTTTAGGTGCTTCTTCTGTAAGTGGAGAATCTTTTTTAAGTTATTTTGTTAAAACTAAATCTAATGTTTCTAAAGAAATATTAGATTTAGGTATATTGGCTGCAACAAAAGAGGTAACCAAAGGACTCTCTACTCTCTCTATATTTGCTTC
This sequence comes from Sulfurimonas sp. UBA6014, assembly GCA_002428085.1. Classification (GTDB taxonomy): domain Bacteria; phylum Campylobacterota; class Campylobacteria; order Campylobacterales; family Sulfurimonadaceae; genus Sulfurimonas. The sequence continues at coordinate 48,297 of DJAA01000034.1, forward strand.
AACAACCCCTTTTATAGGTCTCTTTGGTACTGTCGTATCGATTTTGGATACATTTACGCATATTGGACAAAGCACTGGAAGTATGTCTATTATTTCAAGTGGAGTTTCTGATGCTCTTGTTGCTACTGCAGCAGGTATATTTGTTGCTATTTTTGCTTACACATATCATCAAATTTTGAAGAGAAAATCATCTGAAGTGATTGGTTTTATTCGAATGCAGAGTGAAGCAGTTTTAGCTCGTAAGGGGTAGAGTTTCATGTATGAATGGGATGATAAGCCAGAACTAAACATTACCCCTTTAGTGGATGTAATGTTAGTATTGTTAGCGATTTTAATGGTTATTGCTCCGAATATAATTTATGAAGAAAATATAAAACTTCCTCAGGGTTCTATCAGTAAACAGATTTCACAAATTCCTCCCGTTCATATTACGATTGATAAAGAGCTAAATATTAAAGTAAACAAAGAAAATTTTGATTTAAATTCATTTGAAGATAATTTTTATACATATTCTCGAAATTTGGACTTAAAAGCTAGCGTTTTGATAAGTGCTGATAAAAGTTTAGATTATGGAACTGTCATGATGGTTTTAGCAGCTGTCAAATTGTCAGGATTTTCTGAGGTTTCTTTAGCTACAAATGGATAAAAATAACTCTTATTTTTATCTAAGTGGTTTGATTTCCTTATCACTTTTCACCTTTATTTCATTCTTGTTCATTCAAACACTTTTTTCAAATTCTAAAATTAAATCGTACGCATTAAAAAAAGATAATTTTATATCCGTTTCGATAAGTATGCCTGAACTCAAAACAAAAAGTAGTAAAAAAAACACCGTAGTTCCAATAATTGAAACTCAAGTCCCAATTGAGGCTAAAGAAATTGATATCGGAAATCTCTTTAGTGATGTTCAAACAAAGGAAATCACGAAAGAAAAAAAAGAAAAAAAGCCTGAAGAAAATAAAAGAATTCAAGAGATTCAAAAAAGAATAAAAAGCAGTGAAGCCCAAACTCCTAATCAAATTGCAGAAGAGTTTAGTAAGGGTGAAAATGCTAAAGTGACTAGTAAAAATACTCCTTCTTCTACTGCGGATGAAGTAAATGAGTATTTTGCTAAAATTAACGCCCTAGTTTATAGTCATTTTTATCCACCACTAAATTCGCAAGGTCATAGTGTCAAAGCAGTCATTGAGCTAAGTGCTATTGGGAAGGTGTTAGATTTTAGAATTTTAAATAATTCTAATAATGCTGATTTAAATGAAGAGTGTGCAAAAATCAAAAAAAGATTAAGTAGTGTTTTGTTTCCGATAAATCCTGAAAATAAATCAGGACGTTACGTGATTATTTTAACCTCAGAGGAGTAGTTTTGAAAATATTGTTTATATGGTTGCTTTTGATTTCTTGTTCGTTTGCTGATGATGCCACTATCGAAGTTATAAAAAAAGTAGAATCTTTGCCTACTTTAGCAGTAGAAGATTCATCATCAGACTATGAAGAAACATTTAAATTGCAATTTTTTAAAACTCTTGTTGCTGATTTGAATGTAGTTTCGCTTTTTAATGTTGATAGACACTATAGACAAATCAATTTTGATGATAAAAATGTAGCAACTGAAAATAAAGATATGAATTATGTTTTAAGATACAAGATGTTTGAAGACAATAACGGTGCATTAAACATTGAAACAAAGCTCATGAGAGCAAATGAAAATGTTTTTACTAAAAATTACACTATGAATAATAAAAATGTGTATATGTTTGTTGCACACACTATTGCTTATGATATTAATGAATACATGGATGCACCATCTATCGAATGGATAAAGAAAAAGGTAATATTTGCAAGACTTGTAGGTGCTAAACAAAGTGAAATCGTTCTTTCTGATTATACTCTTAGTTATCAGCATGTACTTGTTCGAGGTGGTTTTAATGTTTTTCCTAAATGGGCTAATGCAAATCAAGATGCGTTTTATTATACTTCTTTTAATGATGTTAAGCCAACTTTGAAGCGCACCGAATTAAAAACTGGAGCAACGCGTGTATTATTGTCTTCTGATGGTATGTTGATTTGTTCAGATATCAGTGATGATTCAAATACTCTTTTATTAACAATGGCTCCAGATGGGCAACCAGATATTTATATTTATAATATTCAAACAAAAAAACATAAAAAAATTACAGATTATCGTGGTATTGATGTGAATGGTCAATTTGTTGATGATAATACAATTGTTTTTGTATCCAATAGGTTGGGATATCCAAATATTTTTTCAAAAAATCTTGAATCAAACAGCATTGAGCAAATGGTCTATTATGGAAAAAGTAATTCAGCATGTAGTGCACACAAGGATTATGTAGTATATAAAGCTAGAGAAAGTACGAACACTTTCTCTAGCAATACATTTAACTTACATCTTATCTCTAGAAAAACGGATTTTATTAGAAGATTAACGGCTACGGGAGTAAATGAATTTCCACGTTTTTCTAAAGATGGAGATGCCATTTTATTTATAAAAAATTATAAAAATCAAAGTTCTCTAGGGATAATACGACTAAATCAAAATAAAAATTATCTTTTTCCTTTAAAGTATGGAAAAATTCAATCAATAGACTGGTAGAGAAATTGAGATAATTATCTCAATTTATTATTTTGTTAGATTTTTAAGGTATAATTTCATTTAATTTTAATGCCGAGGTTATAACATGAAAAAAATAGTATTGGTGAGTATCACGATGATGCTTTTAGTTTTTACAGGGTGTAGTTCTAAGACTCCTACAGTGGATGAGACAGCTGTAGAATCTAAAACAAACAATGAGGCTGCGGCAGTTCAAACAGAAACTGTAACGAATGATGATTCATCTGTTTCAGGTTCTAATGGTACTAATTCAGATTCAAATGAAATGAATATGGCTAATATAGAAAAACAAATGTTGTCGATTTATTTTGATTTTGATAAATTTGATATTAAATCAGATATGCAAGAAAAAGTATCTGCTGATGCTACTTTAGCAAAAACTACTGCTAATGCTTTTATGGTAAAACTTGAAGGTAATTGTGACGAATGGGGTAGTGATGAGTACAATTTTGCTCTTGGTTTAAAAAGAGCAAGTTCAGTTAAAGATTCTTTAGTTGCAGAAGGCGTTGATGCAAGTCGAATAACAATGGTTAGTTATGGTGAAAGCAATTCAGTTTGTGCCGATAAAACTAAAGATTGTTGGGCTAAAAATCGTCGCGTAGATTTTAAACTTCTTCCATAATTTATGAATCGCACTATACTCGTTGTATTCGCTGCGATTATTGTCCCCTTCACTTTATTCAGTACTGAACCCTCTGCGTTCGGTGCTGGTAATTTAAATAATCCCAAACCCTATGGTCTAACTTCAACTGAAGAAGTTATATTAGAAAACAAAAAAAATCTTCAAAATGTTGTTGTTAAAAGTAATAATCAAGCAAATAAAGTTGATTCTATAAGAGATAGAATTGATGGTTTGCAAGAAGTTATAGAGGGTTTGGTTGTTAAATCTCATGAAAATAAAATAAACATACAAAAATTAAGTCAAAAAAGTAATCAAGAGCTTGAGAGTTCAAATGAGTATGAAAAAAGATTGAGTGAAGTAAGCGAAAAAAATACGAAAACTGTCGAAGAGTTAAAATTAGCAGTTGCAGAAATGTCTTCAATACTGAATACTATTAAAACATCATATGTCACTAAGCAAGAATTTAATGCTATGGTTGAAGATGTGAATCGATTTAAAAGTCTGGTTGCAAAAGAGCTAAAAAATCCTTCTAAAGAGACAAAATCTACGTTTAGTGGTATGAATAACGCAGAAATATATAATAAAGCAAAAACTCTTTATGATAATAAGCAATATACCAATGCTATTGAATATTACAGTTATTTAATTGATCAAAATTATAAATCAGCAACTTCGCATTATATGATTGGAGAAATGAATTATTATAGAAAAAACTATGCTCAAGCAGTAGCATATTTTAAAAAAAGTGCAACGTTGCATTCTGAAGCATCTTATATGCCAACGCTTATGCTTCATGCAGCTGTTTCTATGGAAAAAACTGGCGATAAGCTCAATGCACAATCTTTTTATAATGCAATAATTTCAAAATATCCTAATTCTGAATATGCACAAAGTGCTAAAAAAAATCTTAGTTCAATGAATTAATACACTGTTTTTTCTGCGATATTATAGAAATTTATGATAGACTTCAAAAAATTAATTATAAGGCTTTAAATAATGGCAATGCAAATAAATCAAATAGTATCGATTCAATATGAAGTTCGTGATGGTAGTACAGTAGTGGATAGTAACATAGGTGGTGCTCCTTTAGTTTTTATGTTTGGAAAAGGTCAAATAATTTCGGGCTTAGAAAATGCGATTGCCAACATGACTATAGGTGAAAAAGCAGATGTTTTAGTAAAGCCAGAAGATGCTTATGGCGCTCACAGTCCAGATGCTACGCAAGAAGTTCCAAAAGATCAGTTTTCAGGAATAGATTTGGAAGTTGGTATGACTTTATATGGTCAAGGTGAGGATGGTGGAACTGTTCAGGTGACTGTAAGTGAAATTAATGAGGAGACTGTTGTAATCGATTTCAACCATCCTTTGGCAGGCAAAAGTCTCATGTTTACTGTAACAGTAAATAATGTGAGAGATGCAAGTGCTGAAGAAATTTTGACAGGAATTCCTGCAGAAAATATGCAAGAAGATGATGGGTGTTGTGGTTCGGGTGGTGGCAGCGGCTGTGGATGTCACTAATTTTGTAACTGCTTCTGAATCATCAAAAGAAGCTTTTAAAACAGCTACTCTTTTAAAAACACTTAGCATAAACTCGTTAATTACGGGAGAAAAAGGTGTTGGAAAAAGAAATCTTGCAAAATATATACTTCCAGATGCACCTATTGTAGATGCATCTGATTTTAATAATCTACTCGCTACGCTTGAAAGTACTAGAGAAATAATCATAACTAATTTTGAAGACTCACCCAATATTAAAACAGTAGTTGAATGTATTAGTGTAAATGAAGTGAGAGTTATTGCTACGGCAAAAAATTCATTTCATTATGAAAAAATTGATGATTTATTTAGTGTAAAATTTACTATACCACCATTACGTGAGCGATTAGAAGATGTCTCTTTCTTAGTTGAAATGTTCATCAAAGAAGCTTCATTATTATTTGCAAGTGAAGAATTATACAATATTAGAGATTTTAAATATGACTTGAGTGAAAATGCAAATTCTTTAAGAAGGCAAGTCATGGTTCAGTGTTTATTGCAAAATATTAAAGATGTCGAATTAATGGGTATTATTGAAAATTATTTGCTCACTAGATTGGGTTCAAATAGTGATTATAGAAATCTTTTATATTTATATGAAGTACCATTGATTAAAGCAGGCATAACTAAATATAAATCGCAGCTTCAGCTTGCTGATAAACTTGGCTTAAATAGAAATACGCTTAGAAAAAAGATTTTTGATAATAAACAATATTTAGAAAAAGGGATAAAATGAAAAAGATAGCAATGATATTTTCAGGGCAGGGTTCTCAAGCCATAGGAATGGGGAAAGATTTTTATGAAAAAAGTGAAATTGCACGCGATATGTTTAAAAATGCCAGTGAAAGAATAGGCATTGATTTTTATAAATTAATTTTTGAAGAGAATGAAAAACTTAGTCAAACGGCGTATACACAACCTGCTATTTTACTGATTCAAATGATTGCGTATAGGCTTTTTAAAGAGGCTTATCCAGAGGTGAAAGCTGAATTGTTTTTAGGACACTCTTTAGGTGAGTTTTCTGCATTATGTGCTAGTGGTGCTATCGATTACATAGATGCCGTCGAATTGGTTCATAAGCGCGGCTTATTTATGCAATTTGCTTGTGATAAAATAGAAGCTGGAATGATGGTAATAGTAGGACTTGAGGATGAATTGGTTGAAAAAGTATGTAAAGATGAACTAACTAAAGGGAAAAAAATCTGGCCAGCTAATTACAATCAGGATGGACAATTGGTTGTTGCGGGAATGAAGGCTGACTTAGTTTCTTCGGAGCAAGCATTTAAAGATGCAGGTGCAAAAAGAGCACTTCTTTTAGATATGTCTGTTGCTTCTCATTGTGAATTATTAGTATCTGCTCAAGAACCTTTAGCAGAAATTATGGCTAATTTTATAAAGAATAATTTTGAAGCTCCTATTATTTCTAATGTTACAACTATGCCATACAGCTCAAAAGATGAAGCAATATCTCTCTTAAAGCTCCAGCTTATTAAACCTGTAAAATATAAGCAATCTATTTTAGCAATAGCTGATACTGTAGATATGGCGATTGAATTTGGTCATGGAACCATATTGAAGGGCTTAAATAAAAGAATCGCAAAAGATTTAATCACTTTAAATATTTCAGATATGGAATCTTTAAGTAAGGTAATTGAAGAAATTAGACATTAGAATGAAGGTTACTTTAGCACAAATCTCTCCACAATTAAATCGTTCAAATTTAAAATATGCAATTGCAATAATCAATGAATATAAAAATGAGAGTGATTTGATTGTTTTTCCAGAACTCTCTTTAAATGGTTATATGCTACAAGATAAATTATATGAAGATGCTTGGAATATTGATGAGTTGCAAGAAATTATCGCATTGAGTCATGATGTGGATATTGTCATTGGAGGCGCCATAAGAGATGGTGCAGTATTTAGAAATTCCGCTTTATATTTTAGTGATGGCAAGCTACTTAAGCAGCATAATAAAGTCCATCTCCCAAACTATGGGATGTTTGAAGAAGCTAGATATTTTAAGGCTGGAGATACTTTTGAGAGTTTTACGAGCACTTTAGGAAGATTTTCTATGCTTGTATGTGAAGATTTATGGCATGAAGCAGTTTGTGAAGATTTAATGGAGAGGAATCTTGATTTTATTGTAGCGCTTGTTGCTTCACCTGCCCGTGGTTTTAATGATGATGGTCTGAAAATAAAAAATGATTGGTATAAAATCATTAAAACTTTTGCAAACAAATGTAAAGCAAAAGTAATTTTTGTCAACCGCGTTGGTTTTGAAGATGGGCTTGGTTTTTGGGGTGGTAGCTGTATTATTGATAAAAACTCAGAAGTTTTGCATGCATTACCACTGTATGATTCTCTTATTAAAACATTTGATATATAGGAAGTTGACGATATGAAAATAGCAATAATGGGTGCAATGCCCGAAGAAATAGCACCAATTTTAGATAAGTTTGGCGAATATACAACTACGGAATATGCAAATAATAAATATTATGAGGCAACGTATAAAGGGGTGGAGTTAGTTATAGCATATTCAAAAATTGGCAAAGTATTTTCAACTCTGACTGCAACTACCATGATTCAATATTTTGGAGCTGATAGACTTTTATTTTCTGGAGTTGCAGGAGCAATATCTTCTAAGCTTAAAGTTGGTGATTTAATAGTTGCAACTAAATTATTACAGCATGATTTAGATATTAGTGCCTTTGGACATCCTTTTGGATATGTTCCAGAAGGTTCTGTATTTGTTGAAGCAGACGCTCAAATGATAAACATGAGTAAAGAAGTTGCAAAAGAGATGGGTAAAGCTATTCATGAAGGCATTATTGCCACGGGTGATCAGTTTATTGCTAATGAAGAGAGAAAAAATTGGATTGGAAATACTTTTCTTGCAGACGCACTAGAGATGGAAGGTGCAAGTGTCGCAGTTGTTTGCGATGCTTTAAACACTCCTTTCTTTATCCTTCGTGCCATTAGTGATGCAGCTGACATGGATGCAAGTTTTTCTTTTGATGCGTTTCTTGAGTCGAGCGCGATTGAGAGTGCAGAGTTTGTTCTAAAAATGGTAGAAAAATTACAGCATAAAAATGTTCAATAAGTAGTATGTTTGTGCCTATAAAATTATCGAAAAAAATTATGTCGCAACTAGGTAAAACAAATGCTGAGTTTGACCTTATAGAAGAAGGTGATAAAATTTTGGTGGGATTGAGTGGCGGAAAAGATTCTCTTACGATGATTCATGCTATGAAAGAACAACAGCGTCGTGCCCCTTTTTCTTTTGATTTTCTTGCAGTGACAATTTCTTATGGAATGGGAGAAAATTATGATGCACTTGCAAATCATTGTAAAGAGTATGAAATACCATATATGGTTATTGATACAACTGTTTATGACTTGGCAAAAGAAAAAATTAGAAAAAACTCCTCTTTTTGTAGTTTTTTTTCACGCATGAGACGAGGGTATTTGTATACAGCTGCGCAACAATATGGGTGTAATAAAGTGGCATTAGGGCATCACTTGGATGATGCTGCTGAGAGTTTTTTTATGAATTTTATTTATAATGGACAAATGAGAAGCTTAGCTCCAAAGTATAAAGCTGAGAATGGGCTTATCGTCATTCGTCCTCTTATCCAAATGCGAGAACGTCAACTGCTTGCATTTGTAAATCAAAACGAGATAAAAGCGATTGGAGATGAAGCATGTCCAGCAATGCGTTTTGATGTTAAGATGCCACATGCTAGGGCACATACCAAAGAGATGTTACAAAAAATGGAGAAAGAATTTCCAACTCTTTTTACAAGTTTAAACGCAGCTTTTAAAAATATATCTCATGATAGTTTTTTTGAGAAACAAATTTTTAGTGTTTAATGCCTAAGACTTCTTCATCTTTAGCGATTTGAGATTTATTAGCGTAAAGGGTTTCTTCTTTTAAAAGCTGTAAAAATTCAAGGATATTCTCTTGATAAGCGAGAGTATCTCTGTCTCTTGATAAATCTACAAGCTCTTTAAGTGATTGGGTATCTATTTTTTTTGCATATCTTGGAATAATTTTTAACTCTTTTTGGATATTAGCGATTAAAGTATCAATATTGAATGCATTGTCATCTTTTATTTTTTGTACGAGTTCTTTTGTCGAGAGCATTAAAAGATTAGCTCTGTCTTCATCATGATTGTATATATCTAAAGCTATTTTTTTTACTATTGTAAAGGCATCATCATGAGATTCTTCATTTGCGGTAATGATAAGCGCAAAAATTTTAGCCCTAAATTCTAATGAACCATGATGGTGAACAAATAGCTCGCGAAATGCATTAAAAAAACGGTATTTAAACATAAAACCTAGTTGCATAGTAATTCCTTGTGCGGTATTATACACATTAGAGTGTAAAAAATAGTTCTAAAATTTATAAAATCGCTGCAAAAATCTTTGACTAAGTATCACTAAAATGAGTTAGTGATATAATCTAAAACATAATAAAAAAGGAAGATTTTTATGGGTAGAGCCTTTGAATACAGAAAAGCATCTAAGATGAAAAGATGGGGAACAATGTCGAAATTGTTTCCAAAATTAGGAAAAATTATTACTATGGCAGCAAAAGAGGGAAGTAGTGACCCTGATATGAACTCAAAGCTTCGTACCGCGATATTGAATGCTAAAGCTGAAAATATGCCAAAAGACAATATCGATGCTGCTATTAAGCGGGCTTCTGCAAAAGATACAGCAAGCATGCTTGAAGTAAATTTTGAAGGTAAAGTTCCTCATGGAGTCTTGCTTTTTATAGAATGCGCGACAGATAATAACACAAGAACTGTGGCAAATGTAAAAAATATTTTGACAAAAAATGGTGGCGAATTACTAACAAATGGTTCACTAGAATTTATGTTTACAAGAAAAGCAGTTTTTGAATTTTTGCTCCAAGATGGTATGAATATTGAAGAATTAGAGCTAGAACTCATTGATGGGGGACTTGAAGAGATAGAAGAGGAAGATGGTGTGGTTTTAGTTACAGCTGATTATACAAGTTTTGGTAAAATGAATGAGGTTTTAGAAAAGCTTGGAATTGAGATTACAAAAGCGAATTTAGAGAGAATTGCAAACACGCCTATTACTATTTCGGATAAGGCGCAAGAAGATATTGATAAAATAATAGAAAGACTCGAAGACGATGAGGATGTACAAAAAGTTTTTTCAAATTTATAACTAAAGATAAGCACGCAAACGAATACTTTCGTTTAAGCGCTTATCTTCCTTGAACCGCGTCGCCCATGCTCCACATAGGGAGGAAGATACCAAGTGCGAGTAAAATAACCATACCAGCAATCATAAATAGCATAATAGGTTCAATCGCCTCTGAGAGGCCATCAATTATTGCATCGAATCGCATTTTGTAATAATCTGCAACCTTTTTAATCATGGCGTCAAGTGAACCGCTATCTTCTCCAGCAGAAATCATTTGAATAATCATATTTTCAAAAAGTCCTGTTTCTTTTAGACCTTTGTTGAGTGTTCCTCCTTTTTCAACCGTCGCTCTTACAGACTGCAATTTAGCTTTAAGTGGCAAAGAGTCAATCATCGCGATAGCCGTGTCAAGTGCATCAGCAATAGGAATACCAGCTCGAATCAACTCTGCAAAAACAAGTGTAAAACGGCTTAGCGTAGCAAACTTAATAAGATTTTTAATCAAATAAAGTTTTAAAAGAAATTTATGCCAGCCATATCGAATATGGAAATAATTGTTGATTAAATATTTAAATGTAAGAAAAGAAACAAATAATATTGCCAATACATAAGGACCAAAATTATTAAAAACATATTCGAGTTTAAGAAGAATAAGTGTTGGCAATGGTAAATCCGCACCCAACTCTTCAAAAATTGTCTTGAATTGTGGTACAACATACGATATGAGAATAGTAAATGCGACAGCCATTGCAATCATGACATTTCTTGGATATGCCATAGCTTTTTTAAATTTGATAACATTTGCACGAATTTCTTCAAGCATATCAGCGAGTGAGTATAATGACTCATCCAAATTACCCGTTTGTTCTCCAAGTTGAACCATGGCAATAGTCAAATTACCTAGTTCAAATCTAAAGTTTTCCATAGATTTAGATAAGGAATGTCCGGAGTTTATATCATCAGCTAGTTTAATAAAAACAGTTTTAAGAGCAACATCTTCGGTTGATTTGCCTATTTCATTGAGTGAATCATGAATAGAAATACCAGCATTAGTCATAACAGCAAGTTGTCTAATAGCGGCTATTTGGGCATCTGGCTTAATTTTATTTTTTTTGATATTTTTAAAAAAATCAGTTCGTATCCTACGTAATTTTACATCGAGTGGTTCTTCTGCTTCTGTAACTTTTATAATAATTCCAGAATTTTTTAGCTTTGCGTAGTCACTAGCCTCTTTCCTATCATTTGCATAAAAAGGAATTTGTTCTTTTTTCCCCTTAGTTAATACTGTTGCGATAAAATATTTCATCCTTTTGCCACCCTTAATATTTCTTCTATGCTAGTTATGCCATCTAATGCTTTTTGAATCCCATTTTCATAGATTCCTATAAAACCTTCTTGCTTGGCTTGCGTTAGCATAACATCTTTTGATGCCCCTTTTGCGATAAGTGAAGATAAAGTTTCTGAAATATTGAGGACTTCACATATCATCTCTCTTCCCATATAACCACTATCATTACACTCTTTACAACCTTTGCCTGTATAAAACTTCGCCCCTTTTGGTATAAAATCACCTAATTCTTGGAGTGTTGAAGGTGAGAGAATTTCTTCTACTTTGCAGTGAATACAAATTTTTCTTACAAGTCTTTGTGCTTGAATCGCTACTAATGCACCACTAATCAAATAGTGTTGAATCCCCATGTCAGCCATACGAGGAATAGAGCTAATTGCGTCATTTGTGTGTAATGTTGAGATAACTAAGTGACCAGTAAGTGCTGCTTTTATAGCAATTTCAAGTGTCTCTTGGTCGCGAATCTCTCCAATCATAATTTTATCAGGATCTTGTCTTAAGATAGAACGCAGAGCACTAGCAAAACTAAGCCCAACTTTGGCGTTGACTTGAACTTGTTGAATGAGGTTCATTCTATATTCAACAGGATCTTCAACTGTAATGACTTTATCTTCGACATTTCTTAGCTCATTGAGTGCACCATAAAGAGTTGTTGTTTTACCACTACCTGTAGGACCTGTAACAAGTATGATGCCAAACGGGGCAGCTAATCCTTTTAAAAGCTTATTGTAACTTAGAGCATCCATTCCGGCATCTTCTAGTTTAACAAGTGCTTTTTGTTTGTCAAGAACACGCATAACGATTGATTCTCCATAAAGAATCGGAAGTGTTGATATCCTAAAGTCATATTCTACAGCACCAACTGCAGTTGAAAAACGTCCATCTTGAGGTTTTCTTTTCTCTGCGATATCGAGATTTGCCAAGAGTTTTAGCCGTGAGGCAAGAGGAGGATAAATATCTTTTTCAAAAATAAACATCTCTGTTAATTTACCATCTACACGACCGCGAACAACACAATTTTTTTCTGTTGGTTCGATATGAATATCGCTTGCACGATTTTTAATACAAGTTTTTAAAACTACATCAATTAAAAGTAAAATGGAAGAGGCTTCTTGTTGCTCTTCTATCGAATTAATTGAGTTTAATTCGTCTCGAATATTAGCAACCAATCCTTTTACGCTACTTTTTAACTCAACTTTAAAGAGGTATGACTGGATTTGTTTTTTTGTTGAAACAGCAATTTTGAGTATTTTTCTAGAAAATAGTCTTTGAATCGCTTCTTGCGCATTAATATTTAATGGGTCACTAAATGATACAGTCACGCTCATGTCATCTTCGTAAATAGGGAGTGCATTGTGTTTTTTAAGTTGTGCGAGTGGAACTTTTTCGGTTAATTTATAATCCATATCTACAGAATCTAAATCAATAAAAGGTATTCCTTCTTCTTCGGCTAATTTTTGCAGGACAACTTGTTCGCTGATGTAATCATAATTATCAATAATGGAGAGTTCATAAACACCATTTCTAACTTGTTGCACTATGAAACGTACAAGTCTGTCCATAGTCATAAATCCAGACAAAGTTATGTCTCTTAGAATTAAATCAGGGCTTATGTTTTGCGCTAAAAGTCTATCGACTTGCCTTTGCATAATCGAGCCATTTGCAAGCAAATCCTGCGTTATCCTATCCACAATAAGCCCCTACCAATAGATATGCTGTTTTACAATCATTGTATCATAAAACTCTTCAATAACGATTTTACTAAGTTTTTCATCTTTGTTTAAATAGAGTTTGTATGTGAGCTTTTTATTATTTTTATCTTCAAAAAGATAAAATGCTCTTGGTGCGTGCTCTCCAAGATTTGTGTATAAATCAAAAACTTTTGAGAGAACGTAGTCCGTAGTAGGTAGTTCGAGTACGGAGAGATTATAATTATCAACAAGAGCATGGTATAAAAGTTTTTTTTGCATCAAGATAACTGAAAAATAGGCAGAATTTGCGCGAGCTTCTGGAGTAAATTTTAGTAAAGCTATCGGAATTGCCAGTCGGTCTATATAGTCAGAATTCAAGCAAGAAAAAGCATATAAAGAGACAAATTCTTCATCTTGTTTAAAATTATTGAAATTATTGAAACCTATGCTACATACGTTTTCATATTTTTGGTTTTGATACAGATTAAACATATCTTGCTTCACATCTCCATACAAATAGAGTGATATGAAAATTGCAATAATTATTTTCATTTGAATTTCCCTGAGGTGATTTCATCTAATAATATTTTTGCTTGATTAGAGTGAGAATGTTCGATGTATTGTTTAAGTGTTTTAATCGCCATATCTTTTTTATCTAACTTTACTAGTGATTTAGTGAAAATTATCCAACTAGCCTCAATATTATTGTTGAGCTGATTTGTGATAAGAGAGTAATTGTAAGACTGAGAGTATTGCCCAAGTTCATAATATTTTTTAGCGATAAAAAGACTTAAAGTTGGGTTGTTATTTTTTTTAAATCTTTGTATAACATGTTCAATGTCTTCTTGTGTGTTTTGCCGTGAAATATTTATAGAATCATCTTTTTTCTTCTCTTGAATTGGTTCTAACGGTCGAACTTCCTCGATGGCTTCAATCGATGGATTATTTTCTTGTAAAAAAACTTTATTTTTTCCATTTTTAGGTTCATTGGTTTGAAGATTCTCTTTTTCCTGTACTATGTAAATTTGAGGTGGTGTATTGCCTTGCATATTTTTCATGAAGTTTAAAGAAGGAGTTAACACGATTTGTTCTTTTTTTAAATTATTTACACCGATTGGCGTTATTTCTTCAATTGCGAGCGCTTCTTTTTTTATATCTTTTTGTGAAGCAATATTTGTCAGAGTTCTATTTTCATCTTTTGGCACTGCTGTTTCATGGGGAGTTTTCTCTGGGGCAGCTATTGGTTTTACTGGAGCCGTCTGAGTAATTTTTGAAGTGTTCAAAGAGGTAAAAGCAATCAATAGTATGACTCCAATAGCAATTATGCTTATAGTTATAATTACGATAGGGAGATATGACTTTATTTTATATTTAAGCCATTTTCTTTCTAATTCATAGATATTAGTCATGTATAAGACCTGTTTGTAGAGCAGACATCTCAATGAGCTTGTGAGAGAGATAATTTTTATTTATTTTTAAAGGATTGTTGATTTCATACCACATGTATAAATCAAATAAAGTGTATACAAGTTTGTTTGTATCTCTATAATTTCCTTTAGTAAGTTTATGTATCAAATCAACTGAACTATTTTGAAACATATTGGCTGTGTCAAAGCAGTTGGCTTTCATAAGTTTTTTTTGTATATATATCTTCAATTCGGCACTTGATGTGTTTTCTAGTTCTATACTTTCCCAAATTCTAGTTTGAAAATGTTCCTTTGCTATAAGGTCCTCTTTTTCTGTTTTATGTAAGGTAATAACAAATTTGACTTTTCTTGTGTCGGAGAGCAATCTTATTTTTTCCATAAGAGCCGAAGAGTAAAGTTGCGCTTCATCTAAGAGAACGAGCGGTATCTCATGCATTGGATTTTCGTTAATAATTTTCATAAATTGTGTAAAATTTAATTCACCGTTATATTTGACTTGCAATAAGTCTTGCGCAAGAGTTTTAAAAAATTCACTCTCATCAAGAATAGGGGTGCTGTAGAGATGTATAGTTTGCATAGCGCTGAGGTCATGATAGAGTTTTGTTAAAAACATACTTTTGCCAGTTCCAGGTTTTCCATACAGAAGTATCATCTTCAGAGGCTTCTTCACAGAATCTTTTAGGGATTGATAGATTGTAGAGACTCTCTCAAGTTGTATATAATCTTTAGCACTTACAGTATCTAAAAAAACATCTTTAGAGTTTTGAAAGATACTATTCATACTACTCTTTCTCTTCTGAGGTGTTATTGTCATCAAGAAGTTGTGCGGTAATTCCTTTATAGCCTAAATCTGTAAGCGATAATTCGCTGTTTTCTTTGCTAATGATGTGCGGCTCAATAATAATAACAAGCTCTTGAACTTGTTTAACATTATTTTCATATTTGAAAAAATAGCTAAGACCTGGAATATCTCCTAAAATAGGCACTTTATTCATTTGTTGTGTATTGCTTGTGTTAATAAGACCGCCCAGTATAATTCTGTTTCCATCTTTAACAGTCACTACAGAAGAGAGCTGACGACGATTTAAATCTGGTGGCATAACTCTGCCTGAAGATGACCCTGACATTATCTCTCTTGTTTCAGAAAGAGACGGATTAATTTTTAATGTGATTGTTTTATCGTCGGCTATTTCAGGGGTGATGTCAAGAAGAACACCAGCAAATACAGATTTTACTTCATCATTTTGAGTTGTAGCCGCAACACCTCCACCTGTTCCTTGTTGATTTGTTGATTGTTGAATTTTGTAAAAATATTCAGTTCCTGCAGTGATTAAAGCGGGTTGATTATTGAGTGTTAAAACTTTAGGGTTAGAGATGGCACTCACATCCCCTTGCGTTTGTAAAAATTTTATCACCTCTTTTAAAGTTCCCCCAGCTTTTAATGTAACAAAACCTGTAGGGTCGTAAGAAGTACCCGCTTCGTCTGTTTTTGTCCCCTCACCATAATTAGCTTCTACAGTGATATCTTGAAGTGCGTACAATTGTTGCCAATCTATCCCTGTTGTTTTACCCTTTGCCATATTCACAGAGAGGAGTTGTACGTCTATTAATACCTGCAATTGTACTTTTTTTTGAAGTTTTTCTAAATAACTCTCAAGTCTAGCCATCTGCTTTGAGGTTGCAGTTACGGTGATAAGTCCAGCATTTTTATTTATAATCGGTGCATCTGCGACGTAAGCATCGTTAGGTCTATTTAAAACACTACGAAGTTCAAGGTCTAAATCCAGCCAAAATTTAACTTCATCACTAGACTCTATCTTAATTCCTGATTCAGCACTTGATGTCCCACCTTCAGTGCCAGAAGTAGAGGTGGCTGTGCTTGTTGTCGTTCCTGTTCCTGTTTGAGAGGCCGATGAAGAGCTTAAAGTAATATCGGTGCTTCCAGTTCCTTTTCTTTGGGAAAGAATATAATCTATACTAAAAACTTTGGTGCTGAGATATGAGAGCTGAAGTATATTGTTTTCTAATTTATAAGAGAGATTATTTTCTTTTAAAATTACATCTAACACTTCATCAATCGTTAGATTTTTTAAATGTGTTTTATTGAGTTTTTTTTGTAAATAGGTCTCCGCATGTGGATCAGTAACAATAATACTAAATTCACATTCATCGCTCAGTTGCTCAATAAAATCAATAACTTTTGTATCTTTCGTTGAACTGATACTAAAAAGTTCGTAAGAACAATCAGTACTAGCACTAGTTGAGAGAAGAGTCACCAAGAGTATTGTGTATATTGAAGAGTGTATTGATTTCATTATTCTGTCCTACTTATTTTTAAATTTAAGATTTCGATTTGTACTATTAGTTGAGAGCACCAATTTTTTATTATTTTGTGTCAAAACGACCGAATCATGAGTTACTTCAAGGATTGTATATCCATGAACAATCCCATTTGTTTTATACCAAATGCCATCAATTAAAGCAGACTTGTTCATGATAGCATCAACGGATAGCTTTTTTTGTGGTATTTTTGGAGTATTTTTTTGTAAAGAATCTACTTTGAGCGTTGAAGATTTTTGGCTACTCGATACGACTGGCTTAGAAGCATCTACTTTTGCACTCTCTGCTTTTAAAAAAATAAATGGACTCTTTACATCGGATGCATCAGCATCTGAAAGCCCAATTCTCGCAGGTTTAATTGCTTCTATTTGTTCATTTACCCAGTCAAGTTCATTTGAGTGAAGCATAACGCTGAGTAAACATAAAAAACTCACTATGATGGTATTTTTCATTAGTATGTAATCCCCCAAACTGAGATGTTAAGGTCGGTGTTGAGTGTATCATTTGCATCTATTTTTAAACCATGAATATCTACAACCAGTTCACTTTGTTCAAGTGAGTTTATAAACATAAGTGTGTCTTCATATTTTCCAGATGTTTGAAGGGTGATATCTAGTATATGACCAAAGGAGGAGTTATTAAAAGCATACTTATTGATAAAATGGATGATTTTAATATTATAATTTTTAGCATTTATAGAAACTGAGTGTAAATATTCACCCCATGACCTCTCATCATATATAAGGGAAGATATTGTTTCTATTTGCGCTTTTATATACTCATTGTTTTCTTTGTGCATGATGGCTTCAGCTCTTGCTTTTTTGATATCATTTTCTAAGAGTGTGATTTTTGTTTCTGGATTGTATTGTAAAAATGTTCTGTCTTCTTTTATCTTAGATTCCAGAGCTGTTATTTTTAAATTTTGCTCTTGAAAATCATTTGCTGAGCTATCCCAAAAGAACAGATATGAAAAAGCAAAAAGTGCACTAAAAATCATGATATACGTCATATATAAATCTTTTTGACTTTTTTCTTTAAAAGCTAAATCTATTTTTTGTAAGTAATCTTCAATGATAATTTTCATAATATTTTTACCTTTAGCTCGGAGAAGTATTTTTTATTCTCTTTGTTATATGAAATATCTTCCAAGAAAAAATTGAATTTATTTTCGTATACTTTTGTTAAATATTCTATCAATTGAGTTATTTGTTTATCACTTGAGGAGACTAAGTCAAGGGTGAAATTTTTTGTCTCATTAGCTTCACTATAAGACCAAGTTTCAACTTTTACATCGTAATAATTTAAATCTTTTGTTAACTGTGCCAATAATTTGGATTTCATTGGATAATTAACTTTAACATCATGAATTTTGATAAGTGTTGCTTTTTTTTCGTTGTATTCTTTCTCTTCTTTTGTGAGAAGCGCTACAGCTTTCGCTTTATCGGCTTCTCTGTTATTTATCGTGGCTTCTCTTGTAGTTTTTATAAGGTGAAGTTCTCTGTACTCCTTATCCAATAAATCATGCTGGAGTGTTTGAGCGTATGTCAATACCCAATACGTTACAGGATACATAAAAGCAAGAAGAAGTGAAGCGGCAACAACCATGATGATTTTGCCACTGACTCTTTGTTGAAATTTAGGAGGACGTGGATAGGATGTAAAATTACACTCATATTTTTCTTCCTCAGGCAAGGCTGTATAAGTATGCATAAGTGCATGTATTTGGTCTATATACGTCCCTTCACTCTCAAAACCATAATCAAACTCAAAATTACTGCTTTTTATCCCTAGTTCAGCTTCCGCCATTTCGTCTAGTTTGCTTAGGGTGTATATTTGTGAACCAATATATAAATGCTCAGTTTTATCTATTTCAAAGGCTCTTTTGACAAAAGTGACAATATCATTTATGTTTGCAAAAATTTCTTTATAGAGCTTTATCAAGTGTTCTTTAAAGTCGCTTGTCGTCTCTCTGAGATTGTGATTTGCTAAAAAGTCAATAAACTCTTCGTACTCTACTCTTTCACCATAAAGCTCACAAAATCTCTCGTGCATCTGAATAAAAGAGTATTTAAGCGATTTTGTATAAACAAACTCTTTATCATAATAGAATGTTATAAAGGCATCATTTTGTTGAAAATAGACAAAGCAGTGAGCACCACTATTTTGTATAATTTCTTTTACATAGAGTGATTTTAGAAGGAGGGGAACGGGGATGATAAGGTCAATATATTTGATTTTTTGTACAGTTTCTTCAAAAATTTCTGCGATATTAATCGGATCTACTATAAAAACTTGAAAATGTCTATTTTCTGCATCAAGGGAGTTAAAAGTTTCTATAAACTGAACTTGATACGTTATTGCCTGGTCTAACCCTAATTCATCGTATACTTTGCTATTGATAGCATCGTACAAATCCTCTTCAGGTATATTTTTAGTTATTTCAATTCGGCTTGTAATAAATCCATTTGTATTTAAATAAGAGATGACAAATTGATTTTTTGCGTATTGAGGTGAAGTCGTTTCCGTTAAAAAACTAGAAATTCCACTAAAATAAGTCTTTGCATACGGATTTATTGAAATAACACTTGAAAAAGAGTGCTGGTTTGTTTTATTCATGAGTTACAACCTATTGAAATGAACCATTGCCATAGAACAAAATTCATCATTTTTATAAAATTCTACTCTATAAATAGCATTTGCCTCATCTACAGAAAATTTCTCATCAAGTTGATTACGAGTTACTCGCAATCCACTTTCATCTTTTGCTGTAGACTTAAGACCAATAATATTCACACGAAAATCCCTATTCTCTGATATCACAAAATCGTCATTTACAAAAAAATCTGAAGTCATATCAAGAGAAGTTATTTTTCCATCAATTGTAGCATCAAACTTTTTAGGGCAACCTTGCACATTTTTAAAATATTGAGGAGATAATTTTGTTATGCGTTTATTCCCAATATAAACTATATATGCATCGTCTTCTTTTCTCATACTCCCAAGGGGATGAGAAAATTTAAACACATTATTCACTGATTTTATCGGAATGTAACTTAAAGATTTTTTTATCCCATTTAAATTGAGTGAAATATTTCCATTAATCTGCAAATCGCCATAGTTTTCAATGACATTTTCTAATGTATCTATGGTTAATTCAAAATCTCTTTTGAATGATATTTGCATTATATTCATAAATTCTTCAATCGCAAGAAGTTGATAAAAAACTTTTTCAGATAAAGAGGAGAGATTTTTGCTGCTCTCTATAGCAAAGGCAGGTTTATTGTTCGTCACCGCATAATAAGTCAGTGAAAGTTGCATTGTCTCATCTTCAAACTGTGTTTTTGTATTTTTAACATTAAAATTATGGTGCTCTTGAAGAAGCTTTTTATTGAGATTATCTTTCACCTTTAAAGCTATATCATTAAGATTTCCAAATAGTTGATTTTGATTGAGTTCGTATTGGTCAATCACACAAGTTTGTCCCCAAGCGTTGGGATTAAATATTTTGCCATTGTTTTCTACTCTGTAAAAACCATGCCCATCGTGCAAATTTAATACCAGAGATACATTTTTTGCAGTGATGATTTTTTTGATCTCTTGGATTGTTTGTGTATCTTTATCATTTTTTTCAATTATAGAAAATTTTCTGTTCATGTCGCCATTGACACCTCTTTCATCTGCTTGAATGCTCTGTTGATTGAGGTTTGGAACTATCCATATATTTTTGGAGGTGATATTGTAGTGAGATGCGAGTATGGATGCAGCAAAATAACCACCAGGCTCATCCCCATGTATCCCCCCAATAACTAAAAGAGTTGTATTGGAGTCAGGATTTTCTTTTTTGATGAGTTGAATGTCACCACCATATATGAGAGACAAATACAAGAAAAAAAATACAAGCAATTTCATTTTATTGTTCTGTAAATATTTTCATGATTTTATTTTTCTCAAGTTGAATCATTAAGGTTTTGTCACCTGTAAATTTATAACTATTTGATTCATACAACTCTTTAAAGGTTATTTGATAAATATTGTCACCTCCTGGATAGGGAAGTACATTTATATTTGTCAAAATAATGATTTTTTTCTCATCTTTTGTAAATACTCTTGTTTTATATCTTTTAAAATCCTCATATTTCATGCCATCATTTCTGATAAAATCAGAGGAATAAAATTTCAGATACCCCTCTATATCATTATAGAGCCAGCTGTATCTCCACTGATAGAGCTGTGTTAAAATATTTGCTAGAGTCTCTTTAGAAGTCTCTTTTGGTGTCTCCGCTTCATGGATGATTAAAAGGGTTTTTTGTATATCAATTCTTTTTTCTAAACACTCTATTTGTGCGTTGTTTATAGCAATGCATCCTTTTGTATATTCATCTCGCTCCTGTTCAGTTGGAAGTCCATGAATCCAGATACCTGAGCCATTTTTGCCTTTATATGCATCATAAAGATTAGGATAAGATGTTACAAAAGCAAGTGGTCCGTAAAATGAGTCAAGTTTAGAGATTTTTTCAACAATACCATAGATTCCAATTGGTGTTCTTAAATCCCCTTCTTTCTTTTTATCCCCTTTTTCTTTTCCTGTAAACGCAGCATAATTTTTTTGAAATTCAAAATTATTTTTTTGATTTTGCTGATAAAGACTTAAGACTGACTTCTCTTTGTTGCATGTAAGCACAGACGAGTAATTTTCAATATAACCAAATTTTATATCTTTATCTTTGAGGTACTCATGCCAGTAGGATACTCTTGTGAGTTCCAAATCCATTTGTTTTTCTATATTTTGTATCCCATTGATTCTGTAGTTTGTCAATAAATCATTTGCATGTAAAGACAACCCGAATAAGAGTACGACAACTATTTTTTGCAAGAGAGTTCTAGTTCTAAAGTTCACTTTTATATCCTATTTCTTCTAAGAAAGACTTATCTTTCGTCCAACCTTTTTTTACACTTACTTGTAAGTCTAAATACGCCTTTTTTCCACTAAGAGTTTCTATTTTCATCCTTGCATATTGTCCTATTCGTTTAATTGCTTCTCCGCCTTTGCCAATGATTATCCCTTTTTGAGACTCCTTTTCTATAATGATAGTTGCATGAATTTTATCAAGATTGCCAGCTTCTTTTATCGAATCAATAATAACATCCGATTCATAAGGTATCTCATCGCTAATATTTTCAAAAATCGCTTCTCTGATAAATCCAGCATAAATATCACGCACAAGCTCACTGGTTAAATCCTCTGGGTCAAACAAAAAAGGTGAATCGGGGAGATTTTTAGAAATCTCTCGAAGCAAGTCTTCATGCCCTATTTTTTTGGATATTGCCACGGGGATAAGAGCCTCAAAATGTTGGGCATATGGAGCGTAAGAATTGATCTTTTTAAAGAGTTTGTCTTGAGATACTTGGTCGATTTTACTTAAAGCAATGATGTGTTTTACCCTTGCATTATTGAGTTTTAAAAATTTCTCATAATGTTCAAGCGTATCTGTAACTGGGGCAAGATAGACTATTAAGTCACAGTCTCCCATAGCTTTTAAAGCTTCATCAAGCATAAATTGGTTAAGTATTTTTTCTCTCTCATGAAGCCCTGGAGTGTCAACAAAAATAATTTGTGTGTCGCCATGCATAACAATGGCATTTGACCTTTTTCTTGTAGCATTGGCTTTTTGACTCACCATGGCTATTTTTTCACCTAGAAGGGAGTTCATTAATGTGCTTTTCCCAGCATTTGGTCGTCCGATGAGCGATACGAAACCAGCTTTAGTCATGTTTAACCTTTAAATTTAAAAAGCTCTCCACCAAGGAGAGCGGAGTGTTATTGTTAGAGTATATATCGTGATAGGTCGTCATTAGCAACTACTTTGTCGAGTTTCGTGTGAACAAGCTCTGATGTGATAACTACCTCACTGCCAGAGTGTTCATGTGCATAAAAGCTCACCTCTTCAAGAACTTTTTCAAGGACTGTATGGAGTCTTCTGGCTCCAATATCTTCTGTAATTTCATTGGCACGATGTGCAAGTTTGGCAATGGCTCGAATCGCTTCATCCTCAAAAGTTAGCTTCACACCTTCTACACCAAGGAGTGCTTCATACTGCTTGAGGAGAGAGTTCTCTGTTTGTGTTAAAATCTTATAGAGAGTCTCTTCCGTTAAAGATTCAAGTTCAACTCTCAATGGAAATCTCCCTTGAAGCTCCGGAATAAGATCACTCGGTTTGGTCAAATGAAAAGCACCCGCTGCGATAAAAAGAATATGGTCTGTGTTGATGACACCATATTTTGTAGTGACGCTGCTTCCTTCAACGATAGGAAGTAAGTCTCTTTGAACTCCTTCTTTGCTCGGGTCATTACGTGTTTGACTTTTTGAGCTCACAGTGATTTTATCGATTTCATCAAGAAAAATAATGCCGCCATTTTCTGCGCGTTTTAAAGCTTCATTATTGATGTTTATCATATCAAGAAGCTTTGAAGAGGCTTCAAGCCGTAACAATACTTTGGCATCTTTTATGGTTACTTCTTTTTTGTTCTCTTCTTTATTCATGGCTGTAAATATTTTTGAAAATGACTCTTGAACCTTTGCCATCTCAGGCGGAAGTCCAGTATCATTAAATTCAATATGGATTTTATCAAAAGAGAGTTCTATGATTTTATCATCCATTTCTCCATCAATGACTCTTTGCTCCATGTGAGAGAGCAATCTTTGGTAGTCATCTTTTTTAGATTCACTCGCACCCTCAGGAAGCGGTGGAAGAAGCTTTTCAACTATTTTATTGAGTATATAATTTTCAATTTTCTCTTTACTTGCTTCCTCATGCTCTGCTTTGACAAGTGAAATGGCATTGACAACTAAGTCTCGTATCATCGATTCGACATCGCGGCCTACAAAGCCTACTTCTGTATATTTGCTCGCTTCTACTTTTATGAAAGGGACCTTCATCATCTTTGCTAAACGTCTGGAAATTTCTGTTTTTCCTACACCAGTAGAGCCTATCATGAGGATATTTTTTGGCATAATTTCCTCTTGAAGCTCTTGAGCGAGTTGCATTCTTCTATAACGAGTCCTCAGTGCCAGAGCAATTGTTTTTTTTGCATCTTTTTGAGAGATGACATATTTGTCCAAATACTCCACTATCTCTGTCGGTGTTAAGTTCATGCCGTATGTTCCTCTAGCACAAGAGTTTTAATGTTGTGATTTGTATAAATACATAAATCTGCTGCTATATGCAAACTCTCTTGAACAAGCTCTTCTTCATCGAGCTGTGTATGTTTTTTAAGGGCTCTTGCTGCAGAAATAGCATAATTGCCGCCACTTCCAATAGCTGCGATTTCTCCATCTTCAGGTTCAACGACATCGCCATTTCCAGTGAGAATAAAAATATGTTGGTTATTTAAAACAATCATCATAGCTTCCAAGCGGCGAAGAACTTTATCTTTTCTCCATGCTTTTGAAAATTCGACAACTGATTTTAAAAGATCCCCTTTTTTATCTTCAAGAAAATCTTCAAACATATCAAAAAGATTAAAAGCATCTGCCGTGCTTCCAGCAAATCCAGCCAAGACTTTGCCCCCTCCAAGCGTTCTGATTTTTGTGGCATTACCTTTAAGAACAGAATTTCCAAAAGTAACTTGCCCATCTCCGCCTATGACAGCTTTATTTTTGCCTTTGTAAGCAAGTATGGTTGTAGCATCAAACATCTTATTGGTCTCCTTTATCAAAGAAGTGAATTCTTTGATAAATTCCTCTCACTAAAGCTACGCCTAGCGGCGAGATAAAATATTTCATATGTTTATTACTCTCCTTGAACATCCACATGCAGTTTTGCATGAAGACCATGACCTAGTTTGAAATCTAAATCATGCTCACCAACTGTTTTGATAGCAAATTTTTCATTGATATGTTTTTTGTCTATCTCTATGTTGTGTTGTTCTTTGAGTGCTGCTGCGATTTCATCTTTTGTTACTGAGCCAAAAAGGTGACCATTTTGTCCTAGTTTTTTTGTTATAACAATTTCACATTTATCAAGCTTTTTAGCCATCTCTTTAAGAGCATTTACCTCTTTTTCAAGATTTTGTGCAACGATAAGTTCATTTGCTGCATGTTGTGCCAAGATTTCAGTGGTAGCAGCTCTAGCAAATCCTTTTCCTATAAGAAAATTTTTCCCATAACCATCTTTAACCTCTTTTACTTCTCCAACTTTGCCTAAACCTTTTACTTCTTTAATTAATAATACTTTCATAAATATCCTTTTACCTCTATCTTTGTATTTCGCCACCGTAAGAAACTATGCCATACGTTAAATTTCCAATTTTTTTATATCCCATATCTGTTAATATTCTTGCCACATGTGCACTGCGACTGCCGACATGACAGTATAAAATTATATTTTCATCTTTGGTTAGTTTGGCTGCTGCAAGTGTTTGAAAAAAACTACTTGTTGGAACCAAAGCATCCGCACCTTTAATGTGACCCATTTTCCACTCCATGTGTTCACGAACGTCCACTATTTTAAAATGAACCATGCCAAGAGTTCTAGCCTCTATAAGAGAAGAGAGTTCATCCCCATCTAACTCACCTTGTTCAAGGAGAAGTTGGGCTTCCTCTTTTGTCAGACCACGAGAATGGGTATGGACTGCTTCTTCCATCCCCATCTCGAGCCGTTTAGCCGCTGCAAACTCAGGAGTACAAAAAATTTGGCAATGGCATGCACCGTTTTGTGGAATCTCTTTTTCTATAGCAGGGGTACAAGGGCAGATTCTGTCTTCTGAACTTTTCAGTTTCCCATCTACTTCAGAGACCATAAAACAGGGACAAAAACGCTCTTTGTACATCATTTTATTGCGAGCAAGACCCATTTGAATCCCCTCGTTTATCTCTACTTCAGGATTATATTCCCAAGCATATTTTTTTATCACTTCATCGGTAAAAGCGATCGATTTTTGTAGCTCAGATTGAAATTCATCTGAATCTATATCAATTTTAATAATACTCATCGTAAATTTGTTACCTTTTCGCCGCCATAAGAGACAATCCCATGCGTTAAATTTGCTATTTTTGTATAGAGCATATCATTGAGAATTCTCGCACAATGTGCACTTCTGCTTCCTACATGACAGTAAAGAATGATATTTTCATTTTTGTCTAGTTTTGCCTCATCAAGGGTTTGGAAGAAACTACTTGTTGGAACCAATGCATCTGCCCCTTTGATATGACCCATTTGCCACTCCATGTGTTCGCGAACATCAACGAGTTTAAAGTTAACCATACCAAGGTCTCTTGCTTCAAGTAAAGCGGAGAGTTCATCTCCATCCATCTCTTTTTGATGCAATAACACTTCGCACTCTTCTTTTGAGAGTCCGCGTGAGTGGGAATGAACTGCCTCTTCCATGCCAAGTTCTATTCGTCTATTGGCTGCAAATTCAGGAGTACAAAAAATCTGACAATGGCATACTCCTTCTTCTGGAATCTCTCTCTCTATAGCAGGGGCACAAGGGCATAATCTATCATCAGCACTTTTAAACTTTCCATCCACTTCCTCGACCATATAGCACGGACAAAATCTTTTGCCGTACATCATTTTATTGCGAGCAAGCCCCATTTGTACACCCTCATTTATCTCCGCTTGAGGATTGTACGCCCAGCCAAACTGTTTGACAACTTTATCTGTAAATTTGATGGATTTTGCCATCTCATCTTGAAACTCAGATGAATTCATATCAATTTTAATCATATTATTTCCTTTTTGTAATCACGAATGTTACTTGTTTTTTCGAGCTTTGCCTTCTATGATAAAGCGTAGAGCATTGAGTTTGATAAAGCCCTCTGCATCTTTTTGGTTGTATACTTCATCCTCTTCAAAAGTTGAATATTCAGCATTAAAAAGGGAAACATCCGAACTTCTTCCCACAACCATGACACTTCCTTTGTAAAGTTTAAGACGTACAGTTCCTTGTACATATTTTTGAGTATTGTCAATAGCAGCTTGAAGCATTTCGCGCTCAGGTGAAAACCAAAAACCGTTATAGATGAGTTTTGCATAGCGAGGCATCATCTCATCTTTGAGATGAGCGGCTTCACGGTCAAGTGTAATGGATTCCATGGCGCGGTGCGCTTTGAGCATAATCGTTCCACCTGGAGTTTCATAACATCCACGTGCTTTCATACCAACATAACGGTTCTCAACGATATCGACACGACCTATGCCGTGTTTGCCGCCAATTTCATTTAAAGTTTTTAGTAAAGTTGCAGGGGTTAATGTCTCTCCATTGAGTGCAAAAGGGTCGCCATTTTTATACGATAGTTCAATGTACTCAGCTTGATCAGGTGCATTTTCGGGCGAATTAGACCAAAGCCACATATCTTCCTCAGGTTCTGCATTCGGATTTTCTAAAATCCCCCCTTCATAAGAGATGTGAAGAAGATTTGCATCCATTGAATAAGGTGATTTTTTCCCTTTTCTTTCAATAGATATCCCATGAAGTTCAGCATATGCAAGGAGTTTTTCTCTTGAATTTAAATCCCATTCTCTCCATGGAGCGATGATAGTGAGTGTTGCATCATGAGCTAAATATCCCATCTCAAAACGAACTTGGTCATTTCCTTTACCCGTTGCACCGTGGCTCACACCATCGGCACCAGTGAGTTTGGCAATTTCAGATTGACGTTTAGCAATAAGCGGACGAGCAATAGAAGTTCCTAACAAATACTCTCCTTCATAGAGAGTATTTGCTCTAAACATAGGAAATACATAATTTTTAACGAACTCTTCTTTGAGGTCGTCGATAAAAATATTTTCAGGTTTGATGCCAAATTCTAGGGCTTTTTTACGAGCTGGTTCAAGCTCTTCACCTTGTCCTAAATCAGCCGTAAAAGTCACAACTTCACATTTGTATTCATCTTGTAGCCATTTCAAGATTACACTTGTATCAAGACCGCCAGAGTAGGCTAGTACTACTTTTTTTACCTCTTTTTTCATGCCAATAAACCTTTTGTGAGAAAAATAATTGGCGCGATTCTACAATAAGAAAGATTAAAAATCGGCAAGTTTAATAATATATTAAAGGGGAAATTGATAATAGTGTTAAGAGAGAGATAATTGACACAAAAGGGTACTTTTACCCTTTTGTATCAAAGAGTATTCCAGTGACCTCTTGCATTTTTGGAAGAAAGTCAGCGGCTTGTTCTGCTGGAAATCTTCTAATCATCTTGCTAGTTTCAGACTCTATCACTGAGACGAAAAATATATCCTGCGAATCGACCCCAAATTTTATATTTGTATTCATTGGAGCCATAGCGTCATTGAGTTGTTTGACTAAATCTTCTACTTTCTCTTTTGAATCCATTTTTTGTGGACTTTGAGTTGCTTCTTTTTGCATCTCTTTTACAACATCGATTTTTGGGGCTACTTGTGTTTGTTGTTGTGCTTGTTGCGACACTTTTGCTTGATTATCACTTGCACCTACATTTGTTTGTTGCACTCTAGCAACGTTTGCTATGCCATCCATGACTGACTCCTTCTTTGAAGAATAAACTTATCTAGAGGGTACATCGGCTAAAAAAATAATTACTTTAATCAAAAAATGCAAAAAATAAAATTTTTTATTTTCTCTCTCTATTTTATGATAATCTTGCATTTATGAATGAATATTTTACATTACTCAAAAATGAACCTGTTTTAAGAAGGTTGTCAACAATTCAGCTTATTGGTTATTTTGGTGCATGGTTTAGCAATGTGGCAATTTACACCCTTTTGCTTGATATGAATGTCTCAGCAAGCATCATCGCATTTACCGCAATGCTGCACTTTTTGGCAGGGGTTGTCCAAGCACCTTTTTCTGGTGCCATTATTGATAAAATGAAGCCTAAAAATCTTATGCTTTTTTTACTGAGTATTGAAATTTTTGCAACACTTTTTTTGATTTTTGTCCATGATGTCCATGATTTATCGCTTTTATATGTATTGATATTTATGAAAATGGCAGCTGCAAGTTTTTATTTTACAGCGGAGATGTCACTTTTGCCTAAGATACTTAGTGGCAAAAAACTTCAAAGTGCTAACGAACTTCACTCTATTATCTGGTCAATCTCTTACACTTTAGGGATGGCTTTAAGTGGGTTTGTTGTCTATTGGTTGGGGGTTCAAACAGCATTTATTTTGGATACTTGTATGTTTTTGATAGGTTTTATTTTGCTCTATACATTAGAAATAAAAGTTGAATTTACTAAAAGTGGTGAAAATTTACTGCAGATGATGCAAGATACATTTCGTTATCTCAAAAAGTCCCCCCATGCTATTCATCTGATGCTTTTACATGCTTTTATAGGATTGACCGCTTTTGATGCGCTAGTGGCATTGATGGTGGATACGTATTATGCTTCTGTGGTCGCCACATCGCTAGCTTTAGGACTTTTACATGCTTCAAGAGCAGTGGGTTTAGTGATAGGACCAATGTTTTTAAGTAAATTTATAAACAATAAAAAAATCATATATATTTTCATTTTTCAAGGTTTAGCTATTTGGCTCTGGGCAGCACTTATGAAAGATTTTTACTTATCACTTTTTGCAAGTATTGTTGTTGGTTTTTTTACTACAACGCTTTGGTCGTACACGTACACATTGCTACAGAAAAATATTGAACAAAAATATTATGGACGCATTGTGGCATACAATGACATGCTCTTTTTAAGTTCTGCTGCTTTTACTTCCTTCATGATAGGGTATTTGGCTACAAATGATTATTCATTAGAATTTATAACGGTGCTCATTGGAGTTGGATTTATCGTAGGTGGCATCTATTTTGCCTGGATTTTAAAAACACAAAGTATTCAAGAGATAGAGTAAGGTTATTTTCTTAAAGTCGCAACAAGCCGTTTTGTGTGGATAAATAAAGAGAGCGCATCTTGTATGTTTTTGCACACAATATCTGCACGCATGAGCGTCTCTTTCGCGCACCCTTCATCCCCTAAAATCGCTATTGCAATTGCAGCCGATGCAAGCATCTCTTGGTCATTGCCTCCATTGCCGATAGCGGCGCATTTGTCTGCTTGGAGTTGTGCTATGTACTCCGCTTTTTCTTGCGTGTGATGCTCTGAATGAAGCACTTTTATAGTGACATGATAGCCTTCAAGCTGCTCATGAACACTGCCAAAAGTATCTGCAGTGATGACATGAAGTGTGTAGCGCTTTGAGAGCTCTTCAAATAACCCTTTAACTTCTGGCAAAACAAATCCATCTTTGGCAATAGTTCCATTATAATCACACACAATATGTTCTAAATCTAAGGTTTTAACATTTGGTATCGTTATCATTTATGCTCTTTTATCTCTTATGGTGACCTATTTTACAGTCGTAAAACTTAAAACATCCTCACTCATTTCCACTTTGTCACTTACTTTTTTCTTGAGTCCGCGGGTTGTTGCAAGAGCTTTGTTGATGTCTTTTGAGATGATATAGTATCCACTTTGCTCGTCGTATTCCGCTAGCGGAAGTGAGGTTATTTTTTGGTTTGAGGCTATGACTTGGATGCTCTCTACTCCAAAAGGCGGCTCTATTGTAAAGGCTCCAAGGCTTATCCATCTTGAGGCGTCATCGGCGTTTACAAACTTGACAAATCTACTCTCACCATGACCCTCACTAAGCTCCAACAAGTAAGAGAGTTTTGCCTCTTTTGTCTGCGTGTAGCCGATTATGTAAAAGTAACCCATTTTGTTTAATTTTACAAAAAGTTCTACCTCTTCGCCCTTGTTAAAAAGGAGATTTTCGCTTCCTCTGTTTGAGTTGAGTGAGACTTTTAAGTCACTTGAGCTTACTACTCCTGCATTTAAAAGTGCGTCAAAATCTACACTTTTTGGTGTTGTTGCTATATCTTTATAAGCAAGTGGATTTATATGTAGAGTTTTTGATTGTACGACTTCATTTGTTTTGCTATCTAAAAGTTCATAGTTTAAAACCATCGCATTTTTTGTGAGCGTGTATTCTCCTACTAAAAGGAACAAGGCATCTTTTGGGGTTTTCGCGGTTTTTAGATGCGAATGCAACTCTTTTTGAAACACCGAGCCAAACTGTGCGACTGTGGTACTGTTTTGTAAAAGCGGCGGATAAACAAAGATTTTATCTTGTTTAAAATGCTCTGCAAAAATTCCACATGCCATGCTTAGAGAGTCAATATTGGCTTTGAGTTTTGCAAGCTCAGTTTGAACTTTTGCCTTTGTGAATGTCGGTCTCTCCTCAAGTTTTGCCCCTAAAATAAGCGCAACACTTTCATACCTGTCGTACTCGTTTAAGAGTGAGAAAATATCTTCGTAAAGCTTGAGTTTTAAAGAGGATGTCTCCGCAAGTTCAAGTTCTTTTGTAAGTGCGTTTATCTCTGCATGAAGGTTTTTGAGTTTTTGCGTATAAAGTGCATTGACCTTTGCAGGTGAGAGTTTTACGCTCGCCTCCACTTCTAAAGCTCTCGCAACATAACTAAACTCACCCCCAAGTATAGGCAGGTTTGAGCTTATTTTAATGTTGGACTTTGCCTCTGCGCTTGTGTTCGTCGAAGTCGATTCAAAGTTCGAGCGAACTTCACTTTTTATAACCTGAGCCAAATCAGCCAAAGCCTCTTTTTTTGCTTCTTGGTTTGTCTGTGCAAAACCAATTCCGCTGATGTCGGCACTTAGGGCAGGTGCAAATAATAATCCACATGCCAAGAGAATTGTTTGTACACTTTTATATAGTTCTTTTTGCATCACTTCACTCCTATTGGAAAATCTGTTATGGTCTCGGGTTTGCTTCCCATTGGGGTTTGTTTGCCGTTTGTGAGTTTTTTGACGCGTTCGCTTATGTAGAAGCTGAGACTATCGACGGTGATTTTTCCGCTTTGCATCAAGTCAGCCTTGCCTTCTAGCCCTTCGATTAGAGCTTTTGTAAAGGCTCCATTGCCCCAAGATTTATCTTCAAGACTGTACTGTTTGCCTGTGCTTGAGGTAAAAACTACCACTCCATTTTCGGCATCGTTGAGCTCTTGGATGAGTCCCGTGGTGTCTATGCTTCTGCGTTTACCCATGATATTTCCACTGTGGCAGGCATCAGCAAAAAGTATCACTTTTCCTGCAATACTTGAGAGTGTCATGGTAAACTCACTAAAAGCTATGCCCGTTCTTCGGTGGCTTTTGTCGTCATAGTTGACAGGTAAAAAGTAAAAATTGCTATTTTCATCATTGACTCCGTGTCCTGCCATAAACACCATCGCCACATCTTTGCTCGTCGTTTCTTTTTGAATCCACTCCAAACCATCCAAAATATCACCCTTTGAAGCGGTTTTATTTGTCAAAACTTTGACGATAACATCGCTGTAAAGTTTCCCTTTTTGTTTACGCATAACGTCTGCAAAATCTTTCGCATCTTTTGCCGCAAAACCAAGCCGTATGGTTTCGTCTTCGTACTCACTCACGCCAATAGCTAAAATATAAAGCTTTGGTTTCAAGAGCGCCTCCATATCGCCGAGGTAGTGTATAGTAAACTCCACAGGGTCGCTAAATCCCCACTTGTTTTGTGCTATGATGCTCAGAGTTCCGCTTTGTTTTGGCAAGGTGACATCAAGGGTCGTGATGTCGCCGTTACTTTTTGGTTTTAAGCCTCTGCTCTCTTCTAGCGGTCGCCCCTCAAAGAGGTATTTGTACCCTATAATCTCGCTGACACTGCTCGCGCGAACTTTGAGATGGACTCTGCCATCTTTTGTGTCTTTCTCAGGAAACTCTGCCATGGTAAGATAAGGCGGCAAACTCTGGGCGATACTTACTGTTTGCTCTTTTTTACCAAGTTTGGCAAGTGCCTCTTTCTCACTCAAACCCCCGACAATAAGGCTAATAAGCTCAGGATTATAATAGCGCGCCTTCAATTTTCCCACAGGATAAAAAAGTGCCTCTTTATCGCTCCCTTGGTTAATATGCCAACCAATATATTTATCGCCTTTGAGGCTTGAGTTATAGTAACCGCTTGGAGTCCAAAGCACCCATTCATTGTCTTTTGAGACGAAAAGAGAAAGCTTAGGCTGTATCGGAAGTACGACTTCAGTCGTACCCTTACCTTGTGAATGCAAAGCCCTAAGCGGCGACAAATCCCAAATATGCATAATCTGGTCATCACCACCGCTCACCATAGTATCGCCCTCGATAGCGATGTTCCATACCCCGC
>DJAA01000016.1 GCA_002428085.1 Sulfurimonas sp. UBA6014
TTTCCTTCCACCTATTTCACAAACATCCTTCCACCCATTTCACTTTTTGCCTTCCACTTTTTGAGGCTTTTGTGAAATGATTTTGGAATTTTGCTTGGCGAAATAGTTTACCGCTCAAACAAGCTGATTACACTTTCTGCATCTCAACAGAGATGGAGAAAAAATGAAAGGAATTAGCATGCTTAAAATCAAAGAGATTTTACGACTAAAGTATGAAGCTAAACTATCAAATAGAAAGATAGCCAGAGCTTTAAATATCAGCCATAGCGTAGTGAATGATTACACTAAAGAGTTTAGTAATTTAGGTAAAAAATATGAGGCTATTACTTCACTGAACGACAACGAGATTTTAGCTCTGATAAAAGCAAATAAGCCTGCTACAAGCAAATATTCCCTTCCAGACTTTGCAAAGGTTCACTTAGAGTTAAGAAGTAAAATAATGACTCTTGCTCTGCTACATGAAGAGTATATTGAGAGTTGCCCCAACAAACAAGGCTATGGATACACTTGGTTCTGCAATGAGTACAAAGCATATGCCAAAAAGATAAATCCATCTATGCGTTTGGTACATAAAGCAGGTGAAAAGACTTTTATAGATTTTAGTGGTAAAACCGTTGATATAGTCAATCCCAAAAATGGTGTCATCACTAAAGCTGAGATATTCGTAGCAGTACTTCCAGCGTCAGGTTATCCATTTGTAAAAGCAATTGCTTCTCAGAAAAAAAGAGATTTCATTGATGCACATTGTGATATGTTTGAATACTTTGGCGGCGTCAGTGAACTCTTAGTACCAGATAATTTAAAAAGCGGTGTTACAAAAGCAGATAATTATGATCCAGATATAAATGCTGATTATGCGGTCATGGCAAGATACTATGGGACTGCTGTTATGCCTGCTCGTGGTTATAAACCAAAAGATAAAGCCAAAGTGGAACAAGCAGTCAAACTTGTGCAAAGATGGGTACTTGCAAGACTAAGAAATTACACTTTTTACTCAATAGCTGAACTTAATATTGAGATTAAACGGCTCATGCCACTCTACCTTGATAAAGTGATGAAGCACTTAGGTAAAAGCAGAAGAGAGCTTTACGAAACTTTGGATAAACCGGCACTCCTGCCTTTGCCTGCTACAAGATATGAATATAAAGAGTTTAAGCTTTTAAAAGTGAGTAAAGATTATCACATACAGTTAGAACATAATTTTTACAGTATACCTTATCAGCTTATAGGTAAAAAAGTAGAAGTTTGGTTTAGTGCAAAAATTGTCACTATTACCTATGAAGGTAAAGAGCTAGCGGTGCATCCTAAACTACTACACAAAGGTGCCTATTCAACACAGCACGAGCATATGGCATCCTCTCATCAGAAATATCTTGAATGGTCTCCAGGAAAGATTATGAATTGGGGCATGACTATTGGAAGCGAAACAGCCAAACTCTTTAAAAATGTTATGGATAACAGACCCCATCCAGAGATGGGTTTTAGAACTTGTCTTGGAATTATTGGTACTTATAAAAAGTATCAAACACAAGGTTTCAGTGAGGAGCATTTAGAAATCATTTCTACCGTTGCCATCTCAAAACATTATTACAAAGTGGCACAAGTGAGGGATTTACTAAAATCGTATAAACCAGTAGAGAGTGATGAGAGTGCTTCCCTGCTTGCCTTGTGTAACCATGACAATGTCAGAGGTGCTGATTATTTTAGCTAACTCTTAATTGGGTCAACTTTTCTCAAAAATACAAAATAATAAAACAAGGAAAATAAAATGCGATTACAAGAACTTACACAGAATTTAAAACTGGGTGCTTTTTATACAGCGTTTGTAGAACAAGAGTCACAGCCTACATATAGTGAACTCCCATTTGAAAAAAGAGTTCAAATACTCCTTGAAGCTGAGGAGTTAGATAGAGACAATAAAAAGATACAGAGACTTTTACAACAAGCAAACCTTCATGNNGTTATGAAAAAGGTGCCAATCTAAATGAGATACATTTTACTCCCGATAGAAATTTAGATAAGAGTGTCATTTTAGATTTAGCTGGAGGAAACTATTTGAAATATTTTAGAAATATTATTTTAACAGGTCCTTCTGGAGCCGGAAAATCATACATTGCCCAAGCATATGCTAATAAAGCGATGACTATGGGACTCAGTGCTCTTTATCTAAGAGTCCCAAGACTTATGCAACATTTACAAGCTATAAGAGGAGAGGAGGAGTACTTGAAATATTTAGCAAAACTCAAAAAAATAAATCTTCTTATTCTTGACGACTTTGGAGTATCACCACTCAAAGCAACAGAAGCCAGAGATTTACTTGAGATAGTAGAAGATAGAACAAATCAATCATCTCTAATAGTAACATCCCAGCTAAAAATAAAAGACTGGCATGGGTATTTAAACAACGCAACTATAGCGGATGCCATACTTGATAGAATTGTACACAACTCATATAAAATTGAGATTGAAGGTCCATCTCAGAGAAAGGAAAATGCTAAAAAAACGATGAAATAGGTAGAAACATTCTTCCACTACTTTTCAATTATGCTACAATTTTATACGCTTGTTTGCAGGTTGAAAAAGTGGAAGGCTTTTTGTGAAACGGGTGGAAGAATGTTGTGAAATATACAGAATGTTTTGGGCGAGT
>DJAA01000002.1:0-210 GCA_002428085.1 Sulfurimonas sp. UBA6014
TGCTTCGTTCCTCGCAATGACTGGCATGAGAGGGCGAAAATAATGTGAATGGATTCACGGCATTTTGGACTATAAACTTACGGATTGTAAAAAATTCTGTTGCATTTTGGTGAGACTCGTGTGAACTATGCATTGCAAAGCATAGTTTAAAAGTCACACACCCGTGGAAACATCTTTTTGTGTTCTTTATAAATAATAAAAGTGGAGATT
>DJAA01000002.1:304-22638 GCA_002428085.1 Sulfurimonas sp. UBA6014
GCGAGGAACGAAGCAGTCTAGTTTATATACATGTAGATTGCTTCGTTCCTCGCAATGACGCAGACGACTAAACACTTTTTGTTAGGAATAAAAATACCGAATAGAAGCAAAACCAAAGGCTCCTGATTTTGCCACACTTTGCACTTGCGATACATCCACTATACCACCCAGAGCGAAAACTTTTACTGCACACTTTTTTAAAAGCGTTTGTAAATCTTCTACGCCTTTTGGCTCGCCCTTGTTTGGTGAGGCAAAAATTGGGCTGTAGGTTACGTAATTGGCACCTAATTTTTCAGCCCGTAAAACCTCTTCATGGGTGTGTGTGCTGATGATGACTTCAAGATTTTTAGCCTTGGCTTGTGCAATTGCATCAAACTGCGTCGAGGTTAAATGAACGCCTGTCGCTTTGAGCGTGAGGGCGAGTTCTACATCTGTATGAATAAAACTTTTCACACTGCCAAACGCATGACAAACATCCATAAAATCCCTCGCCAGTTTTGCATAATTTAGGTTCTCTTTGTCTCGAAAAAGAGCAAAATCTGGCTTATGGATTTCAAACTGGTGCAAAAGTTTTTCTCTAAAAACAGCGGGAATATCAGTATAAAATTCTTGCGAAGTGATAAGATATTTTTGCATGCGAGCTATTTATAAAGTGGGTTTTGAAAGTCAACTCGCACTGCATCAATACCTTTCTCATATCGCTCTGCCATCGCGTTTACATGGTACTCCAAACGGTTGAGCAAGTAGAGCTCTGGTGGCGAATATTTCGCTTTAGACGCTACGATAAAGTTTTGCAAAAACGCCAACTTTGCCTCGTCACTCTCAAATGCCAAACTCTCTATAATTGCCTTAATCTCATCATACTCATTTCCACAAGCTGATAAAAAGTCATACGACAAATCCATCGTTTTTAAGTTTTCAAGTGCTTTAGAAAATGCGAAGTGATTGTAGAGCATACAGCCCACAAAATACTCTATATCGGAGCTTTCAAACTCCGAGTATTGTTTCTCTTCGTCTGCGAAATATTCATGCCAAATGGTTAAAACTTTTTCTATTTTTGTTTGCATAGTCACTCTCATGTTGATTTTAGAGAATTATACTGTTTTTAAAAGTTCTTTGAGCCCTGAGCCATTCTGATTTTCATCCATGGCAATATTTTGACGTGCTAAATCTATTTGCGATAAAATACCGCTTGTGCCGTCTTCATTTAAGTATAAACCGTTGGCTCGTATCCGTCCAAGCGTTTCGTTGTTATCACCTTTTATATCAAACTGACCCTTCGTATTGCCCAAATAGAGCGCACCGATACCAAGCTCACCAAGGGCTATAAGCTCATCTTGAGTGTCACTTTTCATCCAAATGCGAAGGTCTTTTAAAATTGGGTCATTCTCATCTATCCAGTTATTTCCATCGCTGTCGTAACGTTTCAAATCACTAAAACCATTTCCATTGAGCGTGCCGAAAAGTTCACTTCCTTGGTCTATGGTGTTGTTTGCGTTTTTGTCGAGTGCTAAAAAACCGCTTCCGTTTTTGAGCATAGATATTTGGTCGCTTTTGCCATCATTATCGATATCAAAAGAGAATTTTTGCGCCTCTAGATCTGGAAGTTCGCCATCAAACGTTAAAACTAGGGGATCAAAAAACTGCTGACGCAAAATTTCATGTTCACTCGCAAAAGAGTACGACATCGAAATATCCATATTTAACTCAATTCTTTTCGAGTTGGTTTGAATAAAACCGTTCATGCTCACATCAAGCTTTTGCTCCTCTTTATACTCCTTGTGAATACGCACCTCACGGCTTGTCAGCTCTTTGACATTGAACTCCTCAGCGGTTAAACTTCTCAATTTAAATTTTCTAGAGTCAAAGGCAGACATCAAATATTGAAACATTTCATATTTGAGTCGTTTAGCAAATTCTATTTGCTCATATGCGGCTTGCGTCTCTTGAAGCCGTTTGGTTTGTTGGGTATCCAACTCGGTCACAAAACTCGTGATTGTTGTGCTGCTGCTCTTAAAAGATTCAGAGTGCAAGTCCAGTGTGAAGTTTTCTATTTTCATAATTTCCCCCTTAAGTAAGTCATATACCACAGCAAATTTTATTCCCTGATTTTATTTTTACTCTATAAATGCTATACTTAAATCATGATAAATTTATCGACAAATACACAGCTTAACATCCTCCTTCCTAGCACAAACAAGGCTCTCGCAGTTGTTTTGCAAGAGGCAACACTCAAAGAACTTACAACGCTCTCCAAAGACAAAGATTTAAAATCCATCATAAATTCTTTGCTTAAAGAGAGTGGACAAAATCCCGCTTCAGACAACACGCTTTTAACGCTTGTAAAAAACAACCCTACGCTCAAAGAGCTTGGAAATGTCTCTTCTACCATCAAAGATTTGCTGAACACTTTAAAAACAGACAAAAATCCTTTACCGCTCACGGAGACCTTGAAACATTTTCTCAGCGACGTAAAAGAGCTAAAAGAGGGTGTTCTCAAGCAAAAACTTGAAAACTCCGGTGTTTTTTTAGAGTCCAAACTCAAAGATGTGCAAAACCCGCAACTTCAACTCAAAGAGCTCCTCACCTCTTTGGAGAAAATTGTTGCAAAAAGTGATATTTTTACCGTAAAAATTTTAACTAAAAACATCCAAGAATTACTCACAAATCCAGTGCTCAAAGAGGCTTCCAACACAGCTTTGACTCAGCCGCCAAAAGAGGAGTCCGCATCCTTAAAACATTTGGCAAAAAGCGTTGAGAATATCGTCCTGAAAGTCCAAGAACAGCTAAAAAGTGCAGATGTCCTCACAAGTAAAAATGTCGATACGCAGCTTGCTAAACTCGAACATTTGGTCAGTCCAAAACTCTTAAACAGTGAAAACTTCAAGCTCGCATCTTTACAAGAAACACTTGGACAATTAAACACGCAAGTAGCACAAAGCAAAATGCCTGAGGCAAAAACTCTCCTCGAGCCCCTTACTAAAATCATAGACACGCTTCAAGCGGTTTCGCAAAGCTCACCAACACAAAAAACCGCCCTAGATGCCCTGCTTGCAAAAAATATACCTCAAGAAGTTCGCACCATGACAGAGTCGGTTAAAACGCTCCTGCAAAAAGCTGACCCTGTTTTTTCTAAAGAGACCGATTCATTAGTCAAAAAACTAGAAGTTTTTGTCAATCCCCAAAAACTTGAAGCCTCCCAAAATGTAAAAGAAATTCTCTCTCATGACCTCAAATCAATTCTTCTCAAAGCCGGTGATGAAATCAGCAAATCAGAGCATCCAAACCAAAGCGAACTGCTCAAAAACATAGACAAACTCTCTTTGCAAATAGACTACTACCAACTTCTCTCGCACCTCTCAAACGCTTCGGCGATTTATCTCCCTTTTTCATGGGACCAGCTCGAAGAGGGAAATATCAACCTCCAAAAAGACAAAGATGAGAAATTTTACTGTGACATTGACCTCAAACTCAAAGAGTACGGCGACTTAAAAGTGAGACTTGTTTTGTATGAAAAAAATCAAATAAACATTCAAATACATTCGGACAATAGGGACTTTAAAGAGATTGTAAAAGAAAATATAGGCTCTTTACGCTCCGCACTTATACAGTCTCGCATAACCCCTAGAGAGATTCGGATTTTAGATGCGACTCCAAAAAAAACCGCCTCACCGTATGCAAGCAGTTATGAAAAAATAGATGTAGGATTTGAGGTAAAAGCATGAGAAAAGCCGCCGCTCTCAGATACGATACAAAAAAAGAAAATGCGCCAAGAGTCGTTGCAAAAGGGGAAGGTGCTATTGCAGAAAATATCATAAAAATTGCCGAACTTCACAAGTTGCCTATCCGAAAGGATGAAGACCTCATTGAGCTGCTCTCAAAAGTAGAGCTCGATAAAGAGGTCCCCGAAGCGCTTTATAAAGCCGTGGCTGAAGTGTTTAGTTTCATCTATAAAATGACCAATAAAAAATAAACTGCCCTACCCCATCGGGTATAAAATTTCTTCATGCACTTTATCACACGCTTGTAAAACTTCATCACTTAAAGTCAAATTCATCGCCGCCAAACTCGCATCAAGTTGCTCTGGAGTCGTAGCTCCTATGATGGTGGAGGCGACAAAATCAAACTGTTTTGACCAAGCTGTAGCCATAGTGACGGGGTGCAAACCATATTCCTGAGCAATTTTTAGATACTTTTGCGTAGAGAGCATCGTCCTGTCATTCATAAACCTTTGTGCCATTAAACGCTGTCTTTTGTCGGGCGAATTGACATAATCACTAAAACGACCCTTGGCATGTGGATTTTGATTGTACTTGCCGCTAAGAACTCCGCCGCCAAGAGGCGAATACGGCAAAAGCGAGATTTGTTCTTTTTTACATACACTCCCCAACTCATCTAAAAAGCGTCTGTTTAGAAGTGAGAAATTGTTTTGAATAGACTCAAATCTGGCGTAGCCTTTAAACTCAGATGTCTTAAGCGCTTTCGTAGTTCCGTACGCCGTGTCGTTTGAAGTGCCGATGTAGCGAACTTTTCCGCTTTGAACCAATCTATCGAAGGCTTTGAGCGTCTCTTCTATGGGCACGATGTTGTCAGGCCAGTGCATTTGGTAAAGGTCAAGATAATCTGTTCCCAAACGCTTTAAACTAGCCTCAACTGCTCTTTCTATATGAAAGCTGTCACAAGCCGTCATGCCATGACGAATGGGCGGAACAAACCAGCCGTTTGCCGCACCTGCGACTTTACTTGCGAGGATAACGCTCTCACGCGGTTTGGTTTTAAGCCAACGCCCAACGACCTCTTCTGTTAAACCTGCCAATTTTCCTGAGGGAGGAACGGGGTAAAGTTCAGCCGTGTCATAAAAGTTCACTCCCGCCTCATACGCTTTGTCCATAATGGCAAAGGCAACTTTTTCATCGGGTGTCTGCGTTCCAAACGTCATGGTGCCCATACAAATGGGGCTGACTCTTAGACCTGTTTTTCCTATGTATCTGTATTGCATAATATTTTTAATCCTCAAGTAGCTATAATTGCCGATATTTTACATAAAAGAGATAAATGCATACTGACCTCACGCAAGGCTCCATAAACACACACCTCACAAAACTCGCTATTCCTGCTATTATAGGCTATTTTTTCCATACGATGTTTAACGTAACCGATACCTATTTTGCAGGGCTCATCTCTACAGAAGCACTAGCTGCGCTCTCTTTGTCGGCTTCAGTTTTTTTTATGATTTTGGCTGTAGCCATCGGCATGAGCGAGGCTGCTACCTCTTTGGTGGGCAATGCACTAGGAGAAAAAAACACACAAAAAGCGCAACACATCGCATTAAACAGTATAGTTTTTGCTTTTATTTTGTCTGTTTTTTTAAGTCTGTTTGGAGTTTTGAGTATCCCTTATTTGGTGGACGCGCTAGGCGATGCAAGCTATAAAATCCAAACGCTCGAATATAGCAACCTCATACTTTACGCCTCATTCTTTTTTATAGGCTCTTTTTTCTTTAATGCTCTGCTCAATGCAACG
The DNA here is from genome assembly GCA_002428085.1 of Sulfurimonas sp. UBA6014. Taxonomy (GTDB): domain Bacteria; phylum Campylobacterota; class Campylobacteria; order Campylobacterales; family Sulfurimonadaceae; genus Sulfurimonas. The sequence goes on from DJAA01000002.1 coordinate 5,828, forward strand.
GGAGATACCGTCTCTTTTAGAAATATTTTAATTTTTACGGCACTTTTAAATATTGTTCTTGATTATCTTTTTGTAAAACATTTCAATATGCAGGTAAAAGGAATCGCCCTTGCAACCATCATCTCAGAATTGATAACCATGCTGTATCTTTTTTATAAACTGCGCAAAACAAAATTATATGTAGGATTTAGTAAGTTTACCCTTGACAAAGCAGTGATAAGAGCGTTAGTTAAGCAGGGTTTCCCTCCAAGCATCAATTTGTTCATGATGGCGTTTGGTATGTACATTATTACCTATTTTGTCGCTCCTTTTGGCAAAGAAGCCGTTGCGGGATTTGGCATAGGGATGAGAATTGAGCAAATATTTCTTATGCCCATTGTAGGTCTCTCTATCGCTACACTCGCCATCGTGTCTCAAAACAACGGAGCTAAAACCTATGAAAGAATAGAGATAAGTACAAACCTCGCCCTCAAATATGGATGGATTATCAGCGCTTTTGCTGTTGGGTCTTTTTTACTTTTTGCACCTGCACTCTCTTCTTTAGTGAGCCCTGATATCGCAGTCATAAACCAAAGTGCTTTTTATTTGCGTGTATCAAGTTTTGCTTTTTTTGGTTTTGTGATGATATTTATATACATCTCAATGCTTCAAGGTATCAACAAACCTGCTGTCATTTTTCCCCTAAGTGTGTACCGTCAAGTTATCGCACCTATCCTCTTGTTTAGCTTATTTGCCGCACTTGAGTTTGGCATTGTTTCTTTATGGCTTGGGCTGGTTGCTATTGTCTCCTCTGCGGGAATATTTTTGTGGTGGTATAGCCGAAAAAAATTGAGAGAACTACTTAAGTTCACCCCAATTATTCCCAATGTTTAAACTTGCCTTGAGCGGAACATTGAGTTGCATAATATTTTCCATAATATTTCTAAAACGGTTCCCCAAAATCTCAGCTTCCTCGGATTTTACTTCAAAAATAAGTTCGTCATGAATTTGAAGCAACATTTTTGCATTGAGTTTTTCTTCAAGAATTACAGTGTGAATTTTATTCATGGAGAGCTTTATCAAATCAGAGGCACTTCCCTGAAAAACGGTATTTACCGACTCTCTTTCATACGCGGCTCTAAACATCGGGCTTGCATTTTCATAGTCAAAATATCTGCGGCGTTTTAAAAGTGTCTCAACGTAACCAAGCTCTTTTGAGCTCTCTACGATGGAGCGGAAATAGCTTCGTACACTTGAAAAACTTTCAAAGTATTTCTCTATAATTTCTTTGGCTTCTTTGGTTGTTATCCCTAAAGTATCGGAGAGTTTTTTTTGTCCCATTCCATATAAAAGCCCAAAATTGACTGTTTTTGCGACATTTCTTTTCTGTGGAGCTTCTGCTTCACCAAAAAGGGCAAGTGCAGTTTGCATATGAATATCTTTGTCATGTTTAAAAGCATCCACTAAAACCGCATCTTGTGAAAAATGGGCAAGAAGACGAAGTTCTATTTGAGAGTAATCTATACCGACAAGTTTTTTACCCTCAGGCGCCACAAAGGCTTCTCTTATTTTTGCTCCTAAAGGGGTTCTTGTAGGGATATTTTGCAAGTTAGGATTTTTTGAACTCAGCCGTCCAGTTGCAGTTCCAGTTTGCACAAATGAGGTAAATATTCTACTTTGACTATTGTGTTTACTGAGCTTTAAAAGTGGCTCAATGTACGTAGAGTAAAGTTTATGAACCTCACGGTAATCTAAAAGCAGAGGGATGATTGCATGTTGGTCTTGAAGTGAGCTCAAAACTTTTTCATCGGTGGAGTAGCCTGTTTTTGTCTTTTTACCCGATGGAAGTCCGAGATGTTCAAAAAGTATAACGCCAAGCTGTTGCGTTGAGTTGATATTAAATTCACTGCCCGCTTTTTCATAGATATTTTTTGTCAAACCTGACAAAGTCTCTTTCACATCGACTAAAAATTTTTCCAACAATGAACTGTCAATTTTTATACCAGCTTTTTCCATGCTTACAAGCGTACTTATAAACGGTATCTCAACAAGGCTTGCTTCTTCTATAAGATGCACTGCTCCTTGAAGTTCAAGTTTTTTGAGAAAAAGATAAAAAAGTCTCAGGGTGACAAAAGCATCTTCCGCGGCATATTCGCAAGCATCTTCAAGTGCAACGCTCGCAAAAGTTTCCTCTTTTTTAACGGTTTCTTTAAAAGCAATCATCGTATGAGAGAGTAGTTTATCTGCTAATTTATCAAGCGACAATGCACTCTCAGGGTTAATAAGCCACGCTAAAATCATACTGTCTGCATACACTTTTAACGTCTCATCTTCTAAAAATCTGCTCACAAAATGGAGGTCAAACTTTATATTGTGTCCAACAACTTTGCAGGTAAAAATCTTTTGTATCGCTTTTTTAATCTCAGATTCCTCTATTTGCTGGGGCACTCCCAAGTAAAAATGCCCAAAAGGAACATAATACGCCTCGCTTTCATTTATGCAAAAACTAAAACCCACAAGTTTATCTTTATGATAATCAAGTCCCGTAGTTTCTGTGTCAAAGGCTACGATAGTGTTTTCATGGAAAGTGTTTAAAATCCCTTGAAGCACTTTTGCATCTGTGATGAGAGTTGCTTTAAAGTCTATTTTTTTGCTCTCATGCAGTTGTATTTCTTGTTTTACAACCGTAGGTTGTTTTGTCACTTGGCTCACTATATTTTTAGCATGTAAGCTTCTTAAAATAGCGTTTTGTTCGTACCGAACTAGCTCATCATAGATGTTCAAAAATGGATGGTCAATATCCATTTTGTACTCTTCAAAATCAAACTCTAAAAATACATCATCTCTTAAACTGACAAGTTCCTTTGACATATAAGCGTTTTGTTTGAACTCTCGAAGTTTTTTTTGAATTGCAAGAGGTTGCACTTCATCAAGATGGGCATAAATATTATCTAAAGTACCATACTGCACTAAAAGCTTCTCGGCTCCAACTTTTCCAATACCTTTGACGCCAGGAACATTATCGGCGCTATCACCCAAAATGGATTGATAATCTATGAACTGTTTTGGAGTGACGCCATATTTTTTAAAACAGGCATCTTCATCTATAACGCTTTTTTTGATGGCATCGACTAAAACTATTTTGCCATCGTCAATAAGCTGATACAAATCTTTGTCATGAGAGACAACTCGGACGTTGTACTCTTTTTCTTTGGCAAATTTTGTCACAGTTGCGATGATATCATCTGCTTCAAACCCGACACAACCAAGCGTCTTGTACCCCATTTTATCTATCCACTCGATAGCAATAGGGAGTTGTAAAGTAAGCTCTTGTGGTGGGGCTTGACGTTGCGCTTTATAGTTTAAATCGACCTCATTTCTAAAAGTCGGACCTTTAGAATCGATGGCAAAAACTATATAGTCACTGTTGTGCTCTTTTTGCAGTGTGGCGATAAAATTTGTAAATCCTGTCAAAAGACCAGTTGGAAAACCATCTTTTGTTTTAAGATGTTGCGGCAATGCATAAAAACTACGAAAAAAAAAGCCAAAGGTATCTATGATAGTTACTGTTTTTGCCATTTAAAATCTTTAAAGCGTGTCTAAAATATCGTCAACAACATCTTCTAAAATTTCATAATTATAACCAGCATCACTGGCTTTTTTAAGTCCTATTTTTATAGAAACTTCTGAAAATGGTTTGTTAATAGAAACAATTGATTTTACGATATTTAAAGCGGTGCTAAACTCTTTGATATCTTCTGGAGCGAGGGCAGGATTGTCTGCGTATTTAATCATTTTTATAAACTCTTTGTTAAAACCCCAATGTTGGAAAACTTCCGCAGTCACTTCAGCACTTGTAACATCTACATACGATTTTTCAACAACAGCAAGATTATTTGACATCTCAACCTCAGAGGCAAAACTTGTTGTCTCCTCTTGTTGGATGATATCACTAGAGATTAAGATTTTTCCTGTTTCTTGTAAAAATGCTGCCAAATATAATTTATCTGCTTTTTTTGCATCAATTTTTCTATACCATTTAAGGATAAGAGCCGCTTGCAGGGATGAAATTTCAGCAAATTTTTCACTGGTAATGCCATAAGGCTGCATATCAACATTTAATAATTTTCTCACCGAATTTCCAAGAACAATAGAACGCGTCATACTCATCCCAAACAAACTGACCGCTTGAGTAGCATTAATAATCTCTTTTCCAAAGCCATAAAGAGGAGAATTAGCAGCTTTTAGAAGATTTGCTACTATCATCGGATCTGATTCAATCGCTTTTGCTAAATCAACTATCCCTGAATTTTCATCGGCATACACCGCATTGACATCTGCTATAGTTTTTGAGAGCGGAGGAAGTGACTTAATACTATCAATAATAGAACTTTTCACGAGGAGACCTTTATTTTTTGAATTATTATAGCAGTTTAAATTTATAAATCACTTATGGCAATCTGTTAAGGTTTTTAAAGGATTTGCAAGATAATCATACCCTTGATAAAGAGTGTATGTTCCATATAAAATGACCGCAATAGAGGAGAGACTCATCATTAAGTTTCTAAAACTCGTAGCGGATGCAAGAGATGCCAAAAAACCTAAACCAAACAGAGCAGGAACCGTACTCAAACCAAAAATAGCCATTACTAAAGCTCCAGAAAAAGGGTCAGCCGTGCTTGCAGCGGTGATTGCAAAGAAGTAAACAAATCCACATGGCAAAAGACCATTTAACATCCCAAGAACAAAAAAACTGAGATTTGAGCGAGAATGGAGCACTTTTTTAAAGGCATTTCTATAAAGAGAGGAAGAAGAAAAAGAGTGTTCGATGAGAGTGAGAAATTTGATTTTTCCCATCAAAGAGAGACCTGCTAAAATCATAATACTTCCTGCAACTACAAGCAAAACTCCATTTGCATGATTGCTAAAAGTGGCAACTCCCCCTAAAGCACCAAATAATGCACCTAAAGTTGTATAGGTTAAAATTCTCCCAAAAGAGTAAAGCAAATGCGCTGTGCCTTGAGAAACCTTAGAGCTCTTTGGCTCGATTTTGATAGTCGTGTATGCCAAAACTATCCCGCCACACATACCAATGCAGTGACCAAAAGAACCCAAAAATGCGATACTCATAATCGTTATAAGATTGACTGATTCCATCACTTATTGAGCCTTTTTTAAAAGAAGTTGTTGTTGGATGTAAGGATTATTCATCGTTTCACCACGCAACATTCTTAGTCTCATGGTCTCATAATCGACATGCCCTTGTAGCTTGTTTTCATAAGCACCAAAACCATACCCCATAGGTGTTTTATCTCTTAGGGAGTAAAAAGCGCTCTTGGCATTTATCCATCTTTTTGTATCTTTACTCATAACCCAAATGGTGACATCATTTTTAAAATCTTTATCTTCAAGCCAATGAACAAAACCGCCATGGTCGTGAAAAAACCACGTTTTTCCACCCTTTGAGATAACCTGAGAAGCATACGTTAGGTCTTCTATTACCATCCCACAATCGCTATCTTGGTATTTATTAAGCGCTATATCTAAGGGTAACATTTTAAAATTGCCCTCTTGTATCACTACCATTTTATTTTCAGAAGCTAAAGCAAGAAAAAGGATAACAATAGATACAACGATAAAAAATACCACAAAAAAAGGTCTTGCGTTTCTCATAAAATACCAATCTCCTATGTAATTATTTTATTCTACTTTACAAACATTACATTAGTGTTAAACTTTTTGTTCCCAAGCCATCGGATGACACACTTCAACAGTCTCTTTTAAATCTTGCTTTTGAATATGCGTATAAATTTGTGTTGTAAGAAGTGACGCATGCCCCAAAAGCTCTTGAACAACCCTCAAATCTGCTCCCCCCGTAATAAGCGAAGTTGCGTATGAATGTCTAAGAACATGAGGAGAGACCCCAAGATATTTTTGCGTTATTTTATATGCTGATATTCTACTCAAAGGTTCCCCTTTATAATTTACCCAGACAAAATCTTTTTCATATTGGAGTGCTTGTAAGTACGCATTTATAGCCTCAATGGCAACTTTTGCTATAGGGACTATCCGTTCTTTATCCCCCTTTGCGTGTCTTATATGTAACCATTCACCCTCTATATCTTCTCTACTAAGAGCCAAACATTCACTAATACGTGCGCCGCTTGCATATAAAAAAAGGATGAGCGCGTAGTCTCTCAATCCTATAAAGTTTGATGTATCAATCAAAAAAAGTGCATCTTTTATCTGTTTATATGATAAAAATCTAGGGAGAAGTTTGGGGATTTTTGAAAATTTCAGCTTTGAATTTTTCTGTGAAAAATTACTTTTATAGCAAAAATCAAAAAAAGAGTTTACAGAGGATAGCTTTCTGTTGAGTGTTCTTTTATTTTTGTATTGGGACAAAAAGCCCAGAAGCGAGGCTGTATCAAGTTGTATAAGCGATTTTTGAAGTTGTATTTCTATTGAGCGTAAATCATTTTTGTAAGCCTCTACACTTTTTTTGCTCAGTGCTCTTGTAACACTGATATACTCTAAAAAAGCTTCGAGTTCATTACTCAACTGAGATGTATTCATCATCTATGAAAAATATTTTCTCTCCTACAAAAACATAACCATCTTGGACATTTGCCTTATACACATCATGCTGCAACAAATCTCTTGAGAGTTCAATAAGATACCCCTCTTTCTCCAACGCATAGAGTTTGTCGTTATGAATTATAAGCCCAAGAAAATGGGCAAAAGGGAATTTTATTTTTGCATTTACCTCTAAGGTTGCGCTAAGCGATATGATTTCCCCTTGTTTGGTGGTGATATAAATAATTTTATCATCATACGCTATATTTCTAGTCTCATAAGAAACCCTGACCTCTTTTTCTCCCATGGATAATATTTTATGCCCTGTTGCAGCAATTAATTTATTTTCAATGACATTAAAATAAATAATATTGTTGAAATGATCTTCTGAGCTTACAATGACGGTTCGCAACTTCTTTTTAAGCTTTGAATTTACAATCACAACTTTTCCATCAAGTGTTAAGAAAAGGACTAAATCATTCATAAAATAAGGATTTACTATACGAGAATCGACGGCAATCACTGGATTGCCTTGCTCTTTAAGGAGTAACTCTTTCGTTGCTATGGAGTACAACGCCATCTCATTATCTGCAAACAAAACAGCTAGAATATCCTCTTTTACACTTGCGCTTGCGATAGTTTTATAAAGCTGAAATTGCTCTTGCTTTGCGTTATCACTGAGAGATTGCAAAGAGATGTTTCCATCTATATTGGCACTCACAACCCACTCATCACTGCTTCCTAGAAGTCTGTAGAATTCAGGGACAACTATGTTATCAATAAATTTTTCTTTTGAGAGTACTTTTCTTGTTTGTGTCAGTGCAGTTTGCGAGGAGATATCAATAACCTTTTCATCGCTATCGCCATAATATTTCCAAGCACCTTTGACAACTTCAGGCTCATAAACTTTTTTGGTACTGCAAGCACTAAAAAAAAGGATACTTATGGAGAAAAAAAGTGAAAATAAAAATCTCAAAATACTATTTTACCCCGTAATGTGAAAGCGCCTCAGCAACTTTTTTCCATGATGACTCTGTCGATATTTTTGACAATTTACTGTGTGCTTCATCAATTTTATTTTCATGGATAAGATAAACAGCACTTCGTACCAAAGCTAAATCTCTATAAATCGCATCTTGTTTAGAAGCATATTCATCCAATGTTTTCGCATCATGCGCCAACTCGTAAGCCGCCAAATCAGCAACAATCATATCCTGAGAATGTGTCAACTCTTTGAGAGCGGCAGCATCTTTACTGAGAGTCGCTTGAGACAACATCCACACATCATACAAATCAGAGCTACTCTCTTTTAATGTTTGTAATGCTTCACTATTTGTGCTATCTTCAAGCAACATTGCAAGCGCTTTATTTGAGTCATCTTTTAAGTTTTGCTTGTGGACATCATACGCAATATTAAGTGCGACTAGAGCGACTAGAGCGACTGCTGAAGCAATCATGATTTTTTTATATTTTTTTATAAATCTCTCAGTCATGACCGCTTTTTCAAAAAATTTCTCTTCAGAATTCAGCTCTTCTTTCACCATATCTATATTTGTTTTTAAACTCAAAAAATCATTCCTTTTTTTGCATATTTTTCGTAAAAGTTTAAAATAATATCGCATAGTTTGTTAAAGTTTCATCAATTCATCCAGTAATATAAGTTTTTTTTGTTACAATCGTATCCATTAAAATTTTAGGATTTATCCCATGCAAGTAGATGACGCACTCTTAGTAAAGCTAGAAAAACTCTCTTTTTTAAAAATCTCGCAGGACAAAAGAGGTGAGATTATCAACCAACTATCAGAGATAGTAAATTTTGTAGATAATTTAAGTGAGTTAAATACCGATGGAGTTGAAGGCAATTTTGCCATGAACGATGCCTCAACTCTTCTGAGAGATGACACCCCTTTTTGCGATACAAATATCAACGATGCCATTTTAAAACATGCACCCAAAAGTGCTGATCACTTTTTTATTGTCCCAAAAATAATCGAATAAGGTCAAAATAAAAAACTATATAGGAGTATTGTATGAGTGAAGAAGTTAAAGATAAAAAGCCCATAGACATCAAAAAATTGCTTAAAAGTGTTTTAGCATTTAAATCATCCGACTTACACCTTGTTGTAGGAAGTGAACCGCAGATTCGTATCGACAAAGAGCTTAGACCTCTAAACTTAGCTGTTTTAGATGCTAAAGAGATTGAAGAGATGGCATATTCTCTGATAGAAGATAAACAGAAAAAAGAGTTTGAAGAGCATAATGAACTTGATTTCTCTTTCCAGCTAGATGGAATTGGTCGTTTTCGTGCGAACTACTACCGCACCATTTATGGTATTGGATGTGCTTTTCGTATGATTCCTATTGATATCCCAACACTTGATGAATATAATAACAATCCTATATTTAAAGAACTTGTCAAAAAAGAAAAGGGGCTTATCCTTGTCACAGGTCCCACGGGAAGTGGTAAATCTACAACCCTAGCTTCAATGCTTCATGAGATTAATCTCACAGAGCGAAGACATATTATTACCGTTGAAGACCCCGTAGAGTTTGTCCATAAAAATATAAAGTCTCTTTTTTCACAAAGAGATGTAGGGAGTAGCACCAATTCTTTTGCTGCTGCACTCAAATACGCGCTCAGACAAGACCCTGACATCATTCTCATCGGGGAGATGCGAGATGCTGAGACTATCGGAGCGGCACTTACCGCTGCAGAGACAGGACACTTAGTATTTGGAACACTCCACACAAACTCTGCACCTAGCACCATCAACCGTATCATTGACGTTTTTTCAGGGCAAGAACAAGCGCAAGTTAGAGCACAACTCTCCTCCTCACTTGTTGCAGTGATATCTCAGTCACTCATCCCTAGAGTCGGTGGCGGCAAAGTTGCAACGCAAGAGGTACTTATCAGCAATCCTGCAGTCGCAAACTTAATCCGTGAAGATAAAGTTCACCAACTCTACTCACAAATGCAATTAAATCAAAAAGAGACCCGTATGAGCACTCAAACACAAGAACTTATTGCACTGTTACAAAAAAAGATTATCAGCAAAGAAAATGCCATCAAAAACTCTAATAGACCTGAAGAACTCTTAAAGATGATTGAAGGTTTATAAAGAAGCTGTGTATAAATTTACTGTTGCAAGTACAAATGTAATGTTTGGAGGATTTTATAACGGTATTGACCTTCAAAATGTCCATGATTGCATTTTAACATTATAGGTCGTACAACCAATTGCTACGAAGCAGTTGGTTGTAAAAATAAGAGAAAAGGCTTTACTTTTTCTCTTGTCTAAAGCGTATCATCTTAAAGCGCTCACCTAAAAACTGCGGCAAAATCAACATTTTTACTTTTTCTAACTCTTGCTTGTATATTCTTTCTTCTACGTTTTCTTTGAGCATCTCTAGAAGCTCTAATATGCCCATATTTACAAGTGCGACCATTTGAGCTTTAAATTCTATAAACTTCACGCCTGCTTCTTCGTAAGCATCTTTTACGTGTGCAAACGTAACATCATAGGTTAAGTCTGATTTTGCGAAAAGTTCCTCTCTTTTTATAGTTTCATCAAAAAATGGGATGACTGTATGTTTTGTATAAACTCTTAGAGAAAAATCAGGTCTTGCCATCATCTCACCGTAGTCAAAACTCATAAACTCAAACTTTGGACATGCCAAGCTCATTTGTTTGGCAAACTCTTCGTAACCTACAGCTATTTCGCCTCTGTCTTTGTGGTACTTTTTCGCTTTTTCATCGACCCAGTCGTTTATATCATCAAACTCAACATTATGCGAGTCCACTCTTGCAGTTTTACCTTTGTAGTAAAGCTCACAAGTAAATGCGTCAAATATTTCGTTGGCTATAAAAAAAGCATTTTCACATTTGAGTTCGTCTAGCGATTTATAGTGCGTAAGAGAAACGGCGTCGCCAAAAGATTCTTTAAAATAGTTAGCTTGAAACTCTTGCAAAGCGTCAAATCGCTCGATAATCACAAACTTTAAAGTCTCAAGAAGTTTCGGTCTGAGGGTATAAATAAATTCTAATACATCCGCTAAAAAATACCCGTGATGCGCGCCAATCTCGCAAACGACACCCTCTTTTTCTAAGAAGCCCTCATCTACTAAGCTTATAATATGTTTCGCAATAGTGCCGCCAAAAAATTTGCTTGTACTTACAGCGGTGTAAAAGTCACCCTCTTTGCCTATATTTTTATAACTTGCGTAGTACCCATTTTCACCGTACAGCCACGCACTCATGTACTCACTAAATATCATACTTATACATTTCGTAAAGGGTTAGAAGTTCCATCTGTTTATCTATTTCATAAATTTTTACATCTAACTCTTGAATCTTTACCGAGTTTTCTAAGAGCTCTACATCGTAAGCTGTTTTATAGCCAGCTGCATACAACTCTTTTGTATCGTCAAGCAACTTTTGGTAAAGCTCTTTATTTTGCACACTCAAAAGTTTCTTTTTCTCAAAATTGTTAATATTTTGTATCACCTGTTCAAAGAGAGCATTGAGCTCTCTTTTTTTATCTTCCAAGAGAACTTTTGACTTTAAATAATCTATTCTTGAAGACTCAACATCTTTAAAAGTATTAATGTCAATAGGGATATTTGCTCGTATCCCATAATCATAATAATCTCGCTCTCCATCTGAGGCTGTAATCAATTGATTTTCACTTTTATTCCAATTATATCCTGCTGTGAAACTAACCCTTGGGAGATACTTTGCGAGTGTGATATTTTTATTGTATCTCGTTTTTTCTATATCACTTCGAGAGAGATTTAAAACAATATTGTATTTTAAAAATTCCTCTTCATTTAAAATTTCCAAATGGGGTATGGAAGCACTTTCATGAGGTGTATCACTGATAGTTTGAAATTTTGAGATGAGTCTCTCTTTACTCGTTTCAATATCATAAAATTGCTGCATAACTAAATTTTTCTCAATAACTGCACTATCTAAAAAGCCTGAATCAAGCTGTCCGTTTAGATATTGCTCTTTTTTAAGTTCTAAATTTATATCTGAATTTTTAATTTGTAAGTTTTGTTTATCTCTTTTTAAATCAGTCTGCTTTATTTGCATTAAAAGTAAAACAGCATCTTTGACCAATTTTCTTTTTGCAACATCAACAGTATGATTGGCATAGATTCTTGAAGCCTCTGCAAACTTGATACCATAGTAAATACCACCACTTCGAAAAATGGGCTGATCCATTTTAATAAAAGCATTTTGAGTCGTCTGTTGACTCTCATAAGGATTACTTTGAGAGTAGCTGTATTGTAGATTAAGAGGCGCTATCCATGAGTCACGAAGCTTGGAACTCTCCAACTCATTTTTTTCATACTCTAAAGAAAATTGTTGCTGCTTCGACTCAGAGATATACTGTTCTAATGTTGTATTATTCTCTTGAGCTAAAAGTATGTTACTACAGATGCATAACAGCGCGATTGAGAGCTTGAAAACCTTCATGTATTTCCTCTTTTGTGATTGTGAGTGGTGGCAAAAATCTTAAAGTATTTTTTCCAGCTTTTAGGACTATGACACCCTCTTCTCTTGCGTTATTGATGATACTCACCAATGTGTCAGCATCTTTAACTCTCAGACCTGCAATCATTCCAATGCCTACTTTTTGGGTAAACAAAGCACTATTTGCGTTATAAAATTTCTCAAGAGCTTTGTCAAACATTATCATATTTATCTCTAACTCGCCACTTGCATCATATTCATTTAAAATATCCATGACTTCACAAATAGCTGCTGAGCTTAGATTATTTCCGCCAAAAGTTGAACCATGATCGCCTGCACTAAAAATATCTTTTTTGCTCGTCATGACAACACCAACAGGGACTCCGCCACCAACACCTTTTGCCAAAGTAACCACATCAGGCTCTATCTCATAAAGGTTTGAAGCCAAAAATTTTCCTGTTCTATAGACTCCCGTTTGCACTTCATCGATGATAAGTAAAATATCTTTCTCTTTGAGCATTTTTGCTAATGCTTGCACTTTGGCTTTATCTTGAGGTTGCACTCCGCCCTCACCCTGAACAAGCTCAATCATCACGGCTACTGTGTGCGCGTCTATTAAAGACTCAATCTCATCAATATCTTTTGCATACACAAAACCATCAGGAAAAGGTCCAAAATAGTTGTGCATCGAAGCTTGTCCAGTCGCTTTTACTGTCGTAATCGTACGTCCATGAAAAGAGTGGTCAAGTGTGATGATTTTATATCGTTTAGCTTCGCCGTCTTTTTCACCGTATTTTCTGGCAATTTTTATCGCTCCCTCATTTGCTTCAGCACCGCTGTTTCCAAAGAAACATTTCATATCATATCCACTCGCCTCAACAAGTTTTTGTGCAGCTTTTGCTTGTGGAGCAATGTAATAAAGGTTTGACATATGAATCATATTTTTAGCTTGTTCACATATAGCATTTGAGAGTCTCTCGTTGCCATGACCTACACTTACTACAGCTATACCAGCTGCAAAATCAATATATTTTTTTCCACAAGCATCTACAAGTCTTGCATTTTTGCCACTTACAAACTCTACATCTGCTCTTGCATACGTAGGTAAAACATATTGTGTATCTAACTCTTTTGTATTATTCATCTCTTAACCTCTACTTTATTTTCTTGGTATACTGCATTTTTTCCATCGTGTGAATGTTTGGAGCTTGTTAAATTATTGAGACCTTTTGTTCCACTATAGATGAGAACGCAGTCTGCTCTCACGTCGTCATTTATTTGAACTCTTAGCTGTACATCTCCACAAACTGAAGAGACCGTAACTTCTTCTCCCTCATGAAAACCAAGTGCAGAATTGAGGTAAACACTCTCCTCGCGATGAAATTGAGAGTTCAAACTTTTAGCACTTTTTGGAGTCACTAAAAAGAGTTTTTCAGACATATCAAAATTTAACTCTAACTCTTCTAAAAATGAAAATTCGCCATCATCGGTATCAAAACCATTTCTGTACGGAATCTCATCTCTATTTTCCACATACCAAGCTCCATCTATTTTTTGCACGGCAAAATTTTTAAAGTGCTCTAAATAAAACGCTTCTTCTTGGATCTCTTGATCAAACTCTTTGCACAAATACGCGCTTAAATCATACTCACTTATCCCGTTTTTTGCCTCTGCAACTTTGTTCATGAACATCATAGCATTGTGAGAATACGATGTCCGAACATCATTTTTATATAAAAAACTTTTGGCTGGAAGAACCAAATCTGCCATTTCACTTGTTTCATTTTCATATAAACCAAAATAGATAAGATTTTGGACTTTTTTCATGGAATCTCTTACTCGCAAAGAATCGGGCATTTGCGAGAGAGGATTTGAGCCTTGGACAAAAACAGTTTTAAAGTTACTAAATTCTGTATCTACTTTTGAGACTCTCTTTGCTTTTGTATGAAAAGGAGATTTTAGTGCCTCTTTTGAATTGCCCATGTAAGCGACTCCGCACCCCTCTTTTCCAAACAAGCCAAGTCCAACAGCAAATGCGTCAATAGCTCGCATGACATCCCCACCGCTACTAAATTTTTGGATCCCCACACCACAAACAATGGCTACTTTTTTGTTCTTCACATGGGCTAAGATTTCTCCAATTTGACCCAAACTAACATCAATTTTTTCTAAAGTCGCTTTAATGCGCACCGTTTGTGTCAACTCATAAAACTCTTCAAAACTGCTCGCGTATTGTGCTAAAAAATCCTCATCACAGCCGTGTTCTATATATAAAAAACGGCTTAGCAGCAAAGCTAAATATAAATCACCTTGAGGCTTTATTTGGATATAAACGTCCGCCATTTTAGCTATTTGCGTCTTAAGCGGATCGATAACAATAATGATTTTATCTTTAAGCAAAGGAAGTAAATGTGAAGAGGTCGTATGTGGATTTCTCCCCCAAATTATCACCACTTCAGATTTTGCTACCTCGCTAAGAGGCATAGTATGATTGGTGCCTCTGCCTTTGATTATCCCTGCTTCACCCGCTGCATCACATAAACTTCCATTGGTTAAAGTAACACCGTAAGAGGCAAAAAAATGGTCTGTAACCTCTTGCATCAACCCAAAATTTCCAACTCCACGGTAGTGTAAAATCTCCTCGGCAGTCGAAGATGCAATCATCTCTTTGAGCTTTAAAAGCGCCGCTGGCAAACTTATCTCTTCACCTTTATATCTTGGAGTTTGAATTGTTTCATGCTCTGTATAATGATTTAAATGTGGACATAAAAATCCTGCAGTATGACCCTCTTTAAAAGGTTTTAATTTCCCTTCATGATACACCATCCCACATGCATCATAGCAGTCAAGTGGACAAGATGTCCCCTTATTCATGTCTGAGTTCCACTTTTGAGAGTTTTGAAAATAATTTTGGTGCTTGAATGACTATCTGTGCCATATATTTTGAGATGTTTTTACTATCTGCAATTGTTAGAATTCTTGATATTTTATATGAAGTTTTTTTGCCATCTATGTAAAGAGTTTTATTTTTTACGTCCGCCATATCTTCTTCATCTAAATAAATTGTAAGGAGTGCTTTAGAGACATCTGCAACTCTTGCCAAAGGAGTTCCAACACCTACAACTTGTCCAGGTTTTACTAAAAGAGCATAAAGGACAAAACCATCAGCAACGAGATTTTTATCACTTAAACTTCTCTCTAAATAAGCAGCCTTTAGAGTTAAATCTGCTACTTGAACGTTTAAGTTTTGTATCTCTTTTTGTGTACTTAAGAGTTGGTTTTCGCTCCCGATGAGGTCATGAAATTCTTTGTCTTTTTCAACAACTGATTTGATTTTAAGAGACTCTATGCGTTTATAATTTTCCCGCTTTTTTTCTAAGGATTGGTTAAGATTCTTCAATATATTTTCATTTGTCTCTACAATAGCGCTTAAAAGATGGAGTTTTTCTTTCGTGAGCTGCAACTCTTTTTTGTCTAATTCAGAGTCAATAATAATATAAGGCTTTTCTGAAAGCTTCTTTCCAAGCCTATCTTCATCACTCACAAGAATAAGTCCTGAGACATTTGAAGAGATATCACGAATCTCATAAGGGTCTACTTTTGAGTAATAGTCTTTAGAAAAAAGAAGTGTTGCCGTTAAAAATAAGATGGGAATGATTTTCACAAATATACCTCTGAAATAAATAGCGACATTTTACCATTTCATTAGTAACATTAAAGCATAATTCATATAACTTAGGATACCATTTACAAGTTTTAATTAAAGGGATTACCATGTCTGTATTAGATAAAGTTGATGCTGCCACAAATTTAGCAAAAAATAATGAACTGCAACTCCTAGTGTTTCGAGCTACTGAAAAACCTGGTTCGGCTTACTATGCTATCAATGTTTTTAAAACAAGAGAAGTTGTTGAGTCAAGCAACCACTATTTGACACAAATCCCTTCTGCCCATCCTTTACTTGAGGGAACTGTCATTTTACGAGGTTTGCAAATTCCTATTTTAAATCTTCCTGCTTGGCTGAATGTCCCTCTCACTAAAGAGGAAAAACAGAGATCTAATATTCTCATTTGCGATTTCAACGGAGTCATTATCGGTCTTCGCATCATGTCTGCATTTCGAGTTATAAAGAAAAATTGGGAAGAGATGCACGCACCTGATAGCTACAGAGTTGGTCAAGATGGCTTGGTCATGAATGATACAAGACTTGACGATGGAAGTTTATGCCTTATTTTGGACTATGAAAAACTACTCTCAGATGTTATTCCCCAAGCTATGGTGAATGTTTTTGAGTCACCTGCAAATATTAAAGATTTAGTTATCCCTGAAAAGTTAAAAAACGGCACGGTTTTAATTGCGGAAGATTCCAAAACAGCCCAAAGACACTTAGTTCAAATTTTTGCAAATGCTAAAATTAAAATGCAGATTTTTGACAATGGGAAAAAACTTGTTGATTATGTTTTAGATTTAGGAGAAAATGCATCAAAAATTCCAGCTATTATCACGGATATAGAGATGCCTGAAATGTCAGGTTTTACAGTTGTAAAAATACTCAAAGCCAACCCAATTACTAAAACTATACCTATCATTGTCAACAGTTCTATGACAGGTGAAAATAACAAAAGAGAAGCAGAAACACTTGGAGCCGATGGCTTTATCGACAAAACAAAAAGTCACAATATTATGCCACTGATTATCAGTGTCATGAATACCAACGCAAAGAGATTAACGGTTTAAAAGCTTAATAAGTTTTTATCGAGATTGCTTCGCTTTGCTCGCA